>JAAUPC010000314.1 GCA_012036325.1 Paracoccaceae bacterium | reverse complement strand
GAGAACGGTGATGCGCGGCTGCGCGTTCGGGACAAGGTCCTGTCACCCCCGGAGATCTCGGCGATCATTCTGCGCAAGCTCAAGGAAGCCGCTGAAACCTACCTCGGTCAGAAGGTCGATCGGGCCGTGATCACCGTTCCGGCGTATTTCAACGATGCCCAGCGCCAGGCGACCAAGGATGCGGCCCAGCTCGCCGGCCTGAACGTGCTGCGCCTGATCAACGAGCCCACCGCCGCGGCGCTGGCCTTCGAGGAGGAGGTCGCCCCTGACGCGCCGCCCGTCCCGGTTCATGTTCACCTCCATCAGTCCGAACGCTTTTCCGTGCTGGAAGGAACGCTCTCCGTCACGTTTGCCGGTCGGACGCGCCTGCTGACTGTCGGAGAGGAAGTGACCATCCCCCCCGCTGCGCGCCACACCTACGCGAACGGGGGCGGGAACTTGCTGCGTATCGAGGTCACCCTGTTTCCGGCGCTTCGGGGCCAGAGAATGTTCGAAAGCATCTACGGGATGCAACGAACGGGCCGCCTGCCGCCTGCGAGCCTGCTCGATCTGCTTGCCCTGGCAGCACTCTGCCATGAACACGGGTTCTACGTCGGCCCGGTTCCGGTCTGGCTGATGCGGCCGGTCATGGCGCTTGGCGCCGCACTTGCCTGGATCGTCGGCGCAGCGGCTTGGCAGCCTGACTATGCCGCGGCGGGCGTGCCGGCAGAGGACGCTATCCGTATTCCCCTCCACCTTTGACCGACAGGACATCGCAATGAACAGCACTTCACTTCACGTCGTCATCGGCGCAGGGCCACTAGGTCGCGCGGTGGCAGAGCAGGCCCTGGGGGACGGAAACCAGGTCCGCATGGTCACGAGATCCGGCAAGGGCGGTGTGTCCGGCGCCGACAGCATCGCCGCAGATATCATGGATGCGGGCGCCGCCCGGGCGGCCTGTGAAGGCGCCGATGTAGTCTACCAATGTGCCGCCCCTGCCTACCAGAACTGGCCAAAGGCGTTTCCGACTTTGCAGGAAAACGTCCTGCAGGGTGCGGCGCGCGCCGGCGCGGTTCTCGTCGCCGCCGAAAACCTCTACGCCTATGGCGTCGCCGGGCGGTTGCACGAAGGCCTGCCGCTAGCTGCCACCACGCGTAAGGGCAGCACGCGTGCTGCGCTGTCCCGGCGCCTGTTCGAAGCCTACACCGGTGGAGAGTTGCGCACCGTATCGCCGGCCGCGCGCGACTTCTTCGGCCCGGGGGTAAGGGTCTCTGCCATTGGCGAACGGCTCTGGCCCGCGCTTCTGAAGGGCAAGCCGGTGGACTGGTTCGGCAACCCTGACCTGCCCCACAGCCTGACCTACGTGCCGGACTTCGCCCGCGCCCTCGTCCGTCTTGGGGCCGAAGAGCGCGCCTGGGGACGGGCATGGCACGTTCTCTCCCCCGAGCCGCTGACCCCGCGCCAGGTCATTGCGCGGATGGCGGCCCTCGCCGGCCTTCCCGAACCGAAGGTCCGGCAGACGCCAGCGCTGATGCTCAGGCTGGTCGGCCTCTTCGTCCCTGCGGCCGGAGAGATCATCGAAATGGGCTATTCCTACAACGAGCCGTTCGTCATGGACGACAGCGCCTACCGCGAAGCCTTCGGCGGTACGTCGACCGATTGGGAAACCGCGCTGACCGCGACGCTCGCGTTCTGGCGGTCGCAGTAGGTCCACAACGCGGCGGGGCGGCTAGGTCCGGCCCTGCCGCGTCAACCTGCCCCTGATGCGCGACAGGCTTTCGGGGGTGATGCCGAGATAGCTCGCAATCAGATACTGCGGCACTCGGCGGGCGACTTCGGGCCTTGTGCTGACGAAGGTTCGATACCGTTCATCGGGCGACAATCGCAGCAGGTTCGCCGCGCGTCTCTGCGACCCGACCAGCGCGTTTTCCAGCATGAGGCGCCCGAACCGTTCCATCGCATGGTCGGCCATGTAGGCCTCATAAAGCGCCACACGCGGGATGCGCAGCACCTCGCCCGGTTCCAGCGCATCGATGAACTGCGTGGCGGGTGTCTGGCCAAGAAAGCTGGCCGCGTCGGTGAAGACCTGGCCTTCGTCGAAGAACTGACCGGTGCGCTCCTCCCCCGTCGCATCGTCAAGAAAATAGTAGCGCAAGAGCCCGCGTGAGACGAACAAGAGATGCGTCGCTACATCGCCTTCACGCAAGAGGTGATCGCCTTTCCGGAAGATCGCCGTCTCGCTGGCAGCGGCCAGTGCGGCAAGGGCCGCAGGGGCTGGCCGCAAGGGTGCGACGGCCTGCGACACGGTCGCGAGGAAGGCGTCGAAAGCGGTTTCGGATTGCGGCAACGACGCGTCGCTCCTTTCTGAAATGATCTTGAACATGTACCCGGCTAAGTCCCGACGTTCTATCTAACGTCGAAACAGGATACGTTTAATCACAGAAAAAGAACATGATAACTGCGCCAGTGCTATCATAACAATCGATCCGGCAAGGTTTAACCGCCCCGGCGACCTGCACTATGGCTCTTGCGTCCCAGTTCGACATGCCGACAAACTGAGTATGCTCCGGCTTCCCGGCCGCATGTACAATTTTTCACCAAAGACCCGCTTGTTGTCTCTAGGAGACCTACGACTTGGGCGAGGATGCCACAAACTGCACGCTGGCAATGATATATCCAGACAGTCGCTTCTCCGATATAGAAGTATCCATCAGAATGCCGATCGCCACATTCGGAACCTTCCCTGCCCTGTCACTTCTCGGATCAAGCCTCGCGCCTCCATCCAGGCCAAATTCCGCTGGACAGCCGCTCGGCTGGAGCGCGTCAGAGTTTCAGCCATTGGGGCAGAAATTAATGGCCATTCCGTCAGCACTGCGCGCAGGGTCTGCGGTGTTTTCCCGGAGAGCGAGGCCATCTCGGTTTGCGCCCGTGTCGACCAGGCTTCGACGTCGTCTAGGTGCCGCATCGCTGTCAGACATGCCGTCTCCATCCCGTCGAGCCATCGCACCAGTCGGTCAGCAGCTAGGCCGCCAGCGCGCAGCCCGCCTGCGCCGCCCATGGCCAGAGGCGCAAATATCGCTCCCTTGCCCTCGCTGGCCGCAATCCGCGCAGCTGTGACTGCCGCTTCCATCCTGTCTCCGTGCTGCCCGAGACCCGCCAAGCTCCAAAGGTGAAAGCCCATGCAGGCGCGGCTGATCTGGTGCAAATCGGCAGCTTGCGCCATCAGGTAAAGCCAACCGCCCGCGCGATCCTCGAAGGGCTCCGCCTCATCCGCCAAGTTCTCGGGGTCACGGCGATCCAAGAACGCGGCGAGGTCCACCTCCGGTCCTGGCCCTCCCGTCAGGCGCCGCACCGCCCATCCGACGCGTCCCAAGGCAGAAGCGTCGTCTTGAACTCCAGACAGTCGCAGGGCGATCCAGAGCGCCAGTCGATCCGGCCCGATGCGGTCACCTACGAACCAGCTCAGGTCGGCCGCTTCGATCAGGGCGAGCCTGTGGCGCCAGCCCTCAGGCCCCCTCCGCAACCGCTCCTCCAGCCCACCGAGCCGACCTGCGACACGGGCGAGCCGCGCGGCATTGTCCGCCTCGGCTTTGCGCCAGTCGTCAACGATCGCAGTCTCGCGGCGCTCGGCCCTGGGGCCGGGCGGCAGATCGTCGGGCTCGTCTTCGATCGGACCGGGCAGGAACCACAGATCGTCTTCGGATCTCTCCTCGGCCTCTTCTACCCCGGTCAGAGGTTCGTCAAAACTATCATGTGGAGCAGATGCTTGAGGCTTCATATGTGCAAAATACGTACGTTTTGCACTTTACCAAAGGGTTTTCTCGGGGTGCGTCTGCACTCCTTATATAGCACGCGCGTACGACTGCCTGTGAGATCTCTCTGATCGCGCACAGCCTTAGTAAACCAAGGGCATTTCACGGACCTCGGCCAAAGAGAGCGCACTTGCTTCCGTTTACAAACGGTGGATTGTTGACGAAAAAATTGCAAGGATAAATATCTTAAGATCAACGATTTAGAGGATCATTTCATTTCTGAGGTCATCCGTTTAATCTGGATGGCGTGAGATCGTTCAGCGATCGTTTATCCCGCGTCAATGCTAAGATGTTCAAACTCAGGCGGCTGGTATCTCCTCACAGCTGAAACATTGACCTTAGTCTGTGCGTTGCTTGGTGCATGAGCTTGCGGCCCCCTTCTCCAGTCCAGATTAACCACGCGCGTGCGGCCAAGACGAACGCCTCTGCCGCTGACGATCTTTTGCTGTCCGCTGTCACGCCGCCGTATTGACGGAATCAGGGAGCGGCTGTTGGCTGATTGCAGTCGCCGCGCGCCGCTTTTGCAGACGGGCCACGCGGTGCAGGATGTCCGCGTCGCAACCCGCGCCCAAGAGGATAAGCCGCGACCCGGCAAGCCGGGCCCGCAGAAGGCTGATCGCC
>JAAUPC010000313.1 GCA_012036325.1 Paracoccaceae bacterium | reverse complement strand
TGCCCCGCGGGCAACGGGGCGACTGGGTTCCCGCCGCGACCGACCTTGTGCCCCGCGCGCGCCACCTGATCGACGCGGGCGACATCCTGCTGGTCAAGGGCTCCAAGGGGTCAAAGGTCAGCCTCATCGTTGACGCCCTGCGCAAAATGGGGCAGGGCACGCAGCCGATAGAAGGAAGCCCCTGAATGTTTTTCTGGTTGACCGAGTTTTCTGATGGCGGGGATTTCTTCAACCTCTTCCGCTACATCACCTTCCGCGCCGGGGGGGCCTTTGTCACCGCGCTGATCTTCGGCTTCATCTTCGGCCGTCCCTTGATCGATTTTCTGCGCAGAAAGCAGGGCAAGGGCCAGCCGATCCGCGATGACGGGCCGCAATCGCACCTGTCAAAGGCTGGCACGCCCACGATGGGCGGCCTTCTCATCCTGTCGGCGCTGATGGTCTCCACGCTCCTCTGGGCGCGGCTGGACAACCCTTACGTCTGGATCGTGGTGCTGGTCACGCTGGCCTTTGGCCTGATCGGCTTTGCCGATGACTATGCCAAGGTGACCAAGCAGAACACCAAGGGCGTCTCGGGCCGGTTGCGGATGGGGCTTGGCCTTCTGATCGCGGCGCTTGCCACCTATGCCGCGTCGATGTTCCACCCCGAAGGCCTGACCAACCAGCTTGCCTTCCCGTTCTTCAAGGACGCTCTTTTGAACCTTGGCCTCTTCTTCGTGCCCTTCGGCATGATCGTCATCGTCGGTGCCGCCAATGCGGTGAACCTGACGGACGGTCTGGACGGCCTGGCCATCATGCCGGTGATGATCGCCGCAGGCACCTTGGGCGTCATCGCCTATGTCGTCGGCAACTCTAACTTCACCGAATATCTGGATGTCCACTTCGTGCCCGGCACCGGGGAATTGCTGATCTTCGCCTCGGCCCTTTTTGGCGGGGGCCTTGGGTTCCTGTGGTACAACGCCCCCCCGGCGGCGGTCTTCATGGGCGATACCGGGTCCTTGGCCCTTGGCGGTGCCCTTGGCGCCATCGCCGTCTGCACCAAGCACGAGATTGTGCTGGCCATCGTCGGCGGCCTCTTCGTGGTCGAGGCGCTGAGCGTCATCATCCAGGTCCTTTACTACAAGCGCACCAAGAAGCGGATTTTCCTGATGGCCCCGATCCACCACCACTTTGAGAAGAAGGGCTGGGCCGAGCCGCAGATCGTGATCCGCTTCTGGATCATCAGCTTGATCCTGGCGATGATCGGGCTGGCGACGCTGAAGGTGCGCTAGACGGATATCCTGCCTCTCGGCTCAGAAAACACGATCGCGTCGTTTTTGGGCGAAGAACAGTCGTTTTGGATGGGAAAATCCCCAACATCAGGAAAATGGCCTGACACAATCCCGTTACGGTTGCGGACATTGCAACACTCCACAATGGGGAAGACGCGGCGATGGGATCTGGACAGAAGATTGGCTTTGCAGCGCTGCTGACATTGGCTTTGGGGCAATCCGGGGGTGCCTTGGCACAAGAGGCCTGCACCACCTACTCTGTGCAGGCGGGTGATACGCTGGGCGACATCGCCTTCGCGGCCTATGGGTCCTACAATTACCAGATGATCTTCAACGCCAACCGCGATGCGATTGCCGACAATCCGAACAACCTGCCCGCCGGTCTGCAACTGGTCTTGCCCTGCGAAGACGGCCGCCTTTCCCCGGACAGTGAGCTGAGCGCGATCATCACCCAGGAAACCGAACGCGAGGCTGCCGCCCCGCGCGCTGATCAGCCCTATCGCCCGCCGATGAAGCTGGTCACCGCCAATGACTGGAAGCCCTTTGCCGATGAAAGCCTCTTGGGCGGAGGCATCTACGTCCGCATGGCCACCACAGCGCTGAACCGCGGCGGCAATGACCTCGATCACAAGATTTCCTTTGTCGACGACTGGGGCTCGCATATCGACATTCTTTTGCCGACCAACGCCTTCGATATCTCGATTGCCTGGTCGAAACCCGACTGTAGCCAGATCGACAAGCTGGGCGAATTTGCCGTCAAGATGTGCACCGAGTTCGAATTTTCCGTCCCGGTCTATGAGGTGGCTTATTCCTACCACACCCTGACCGACAGCCCTTTTGCCGGGGCGCGGGCATTCTCCGACTATGTCGGCGCGCGCATCTGCCGCCCGGAAGGCTGGCCGACCAGCGACCTTGAGGTGGAAGGTCTGGCCGAGCCTGTGGTCACCTTCGTCCGCCCGAAAAGCCCGAAGGAATGCGCCGAAATGCTCTTGGCCGGTGAGGTGGACCTCTATTCGATCGAAGTCGAAACCTCGACCGCCAACTTCGAGGAGCTGGGCGCCACCGACCGGGTCGCGCTTAACCCCGCGCTGGCGACGTTCAACACCCACCACTTCGTCACCGCAAAGTCGAACCCCGGGGCGCGAATACATCGCCATGCTGAACGCCGGGATGCAAGAGATGCGCGAAAGTGGCGAATGGTATGACATCGTCGCCACCGGCCTTGCCGCGTATAACGCGCCCACGAACTAGGCAGGGTCGCTTCGGTCTTGCAGGCAAGCCCCACGTCAGGCTGGCCGCTGTTTTCGGGAAAAAACCGTTGTCCGGGTCCTGCCCGGGGCGGTAGTGCAAGGGCCACAGGCGTTACCAGAAAGTAAATGCTCGAAACCAAGCCCTTGAAATCCTTGGGCTGCAAAATTTGTCCACGCTGGACAATGGGTCTGCCCCCTTCCCCTGGCCTCGATCCTCGCCTATCCCTGCCGGGGTCATTAGGAAGGGGCGCATGCCATGATCCCGGTCAAGGGTTACACAGGCCGACAGGTCGCCGTCCTCGGCCTCGGCCGGTCCGGTCTCGCCACGGCTGCGGCCCTTTCGGCGGGCGGGGCGGAGCCGCTTTTGTGGGACGACAGCCCCGAGGTCCGGGCCAAGGCCGAGGGCGAGGGATACCACCCTCACCGACCTGACCCGCCAAGGCGCGCTGGACGGGGTGGCCTGCCTCATCACCTCGCCCGGGATCCCGCATCTTTACCCCACGCCCCACCCCGTGATCGCCCGCGCCCTTGAAGGTGGGGTGCCGGTCGACAACGACATCGGCCTCTTCTTCCAAAGTGCCGCCTCTTCGGACTGGGCCGAAATGGAAACCCCGCCCAAGGTGATCGCGGTCACCGGGTCGAACGGCAAGTCGACCACGACCGCGTTGATCCATCATATCCTGCAGGTCGCCGGACGGCCCACCCAAATGGCCGGCAACATCGGCAAGGGCGTCCTGTCCATCGACCCGCCGATGGATGGTGAGGTGGTGGTCCTCGAACTCTCCAGCTACCAGACCGAGCTTGCCCGCGCCCTGACACCGGACGTGGCGGTTTTCACCAATCTTTCGCCTGACCACCTTGACCGCCACGCCGGGATGGGCGGCTATTTCACCGCCAAGGCGCGGCTTTTCACCCAAGGCGGCCCGGATCGCGCCGTCATTGGCGTGGATGAGGCCGAGGGGCGGTTTCTGGCCGGGCAACTGTCGCAAGGCCCGATGGATGACCGGGTGATCCGCATCTCCTCGGGTCAGAAGCTTGAGGGGTTCGGCTGGGCAGTCTTCGCCCGCAAGGGGTTCCTGGCCGAGTGGCGTCGGGGGCGGCAGGTGGCCGCGATCGACCTGCGCGAGGTAAAGGGCCTGCCCGGCGCCCACAACCACCAGAACGCCTGCGCCGCCTATGCCGCCTGCCGGTCGCTTGGGTTGGCCCCGAAGCTGATCGAGGGTGCCCTGGACAGCTTCGCCGGTCTGCCGCACCGTAGCCAGCTGGTCGGGGAACGCGCCGGGGTGCGGTTCATCAATGACAGCAAGGCCACCAACGTGGACAGTGCCGCGAAGGCGCTGCAGGCCTTTCCGAAGATCCGCTGGATCGCCGGGGGCTTGGGCAAGGAGGGCGGGATTGCCGGGTTGAAGCCGTACCTTCCATCAGTGGTGAAGGCCTATCTGATCGGCCATTCCGCCCGCGATTTCGCGCTGCAACTGGGCGATACCCCGCATGAGATTTGCGAGACGATGGACCGCGCCGTCGCATCCGCTGGGGCTGAGGCGGTGGCGGGCGAGGTGGTCCTGCTGGCCCCGGCAGCGGCGAGCTTCGACCAGTATCCGAACTTCGAAAAGCGGGGCGATGATTTCACCGCGCAGGTCAAGGCGCGGCTTGGGTAGGTCGGCCTTGCATCAGGTGGGGGGCTTCGGCCATCCTTGGGCCGGACAGGGGGAGCGGCGGCATGGCGGGGGTAAAGACCGATCTGGCAGGCTGGTGGCGGCGGTTCAGGCTGCGGGTCTGGTCGAAGCACTGTCGGGCGAAGGTCCGTTCACCGTCTTCGCCCCCCACCAATGCTGCGTTTGAAAAGCTGCCCGCAGGCACGGTCGAAACGCTCGTGAAGCCCGAAAACAAGGCAATGCTCACCAGCA
>JAAUPC010000312.1 GCA_012036325.1 Paracoccaceae bacterium | reverse complement strand
ACATCTGACGGTCGCGGTTGAGGGGATTTCCGGCACGGTGGCGGTGGTGGAGCCGACGGGGTCGGAAACCCATGTCGTCTTGCGCACCGGGGCGCGCGAGGTGGTCGCGATGTTCCGCGACCGGGTGCCGTTCCGGCCCGGCGACGCCTTGAGCTTTGCGCCCGAAGCGGGATCGGTGCATCTGTTCGACAAGGCCTCGGGTGTGCGGCTTTCGTGACCCGAGGGCGGAGCGGGGGCCAGCCCCCGCACCCCCGGGATATTTTTTGGACGAAGAATGAGGGGGGGATTGGAAATGCTCAAGGGAATTGACAACCGGCTGAATGCCGAGGTGCTGGCCTGTCTGCGGGCGATGGGTCATGGCGATGTGGTGATCGTGTGCGACACCAATTTTCCGGCAGACTCGGTCGCGCGGGCGACGGTGACGGGCAAGTTGTTGCGGATGGAAAACCTGACCTGCGCCGAAGCGATGAACGCGATCCTGTCGGTGCTGCCACTGGACACATTCGTTGACGATTTTGCCGGGCGGATGGAGGTTGTGGGCAAGCCGAAGGAAATCCCGCCCGTGCAAAAGGAAGTGCAGGCCGAGATCGACCGCGCCGAAGGCAAGCCGCGCAAGATGGTGCGGATCGAACGTTTTGCGTTTTACGACATGGCGCGGAAGTCATATGCCGTGATCCAGACGGGGGAGCGGCGGTTCTACGGCTGCTTCATGTTGCGCAAGGGCGTGATCCCGCCAGAGGAGTAAGACTTTGAAACCTGTTGTGATCCTTGGGATTTTCGTGGCGGACACGGCCTATCGCGCGGACCGGATGCCGAAGATGGGGGAAACCATCCTGGGCCGGACCTTCGTGCTTGGGCCGGGGGGCAAGGGGTCAAACCAATCGGTGGCGGCGGCGATGGCGCAGCGAGGCACCGGGGGGCGGACGCATTTCATCACCCGCCTTGGCCGCGATGATTTCGCGCAGATCGCCCGGTCCACCTGGGCCGCGGCAGGGGTGCAGCCCGAGGTCACGGAAGACCTGGACAGCTATACCGGGGCGGCCTTCATCTTTCTGGAAGAGGCAACGGGCAACAACGCGATCATCGTGGCTCCGGGGGCGGCGGGGCGGGTGTCGGTTGCGGATGTCGAGGCGAAGCGCGGCCTGATCGAAGGGGCGGCTGTGTTCGTCACGCAGCTGGAGCAACCGATCCCGGCTGCCCGGCGCGGGCTGGAGATTGCCCGGGCGGCGGGGGTGGTGACGATCCTGAACCCGGCCCCGGCGGCCCCTTTGGATGACCCGATGCTGGCCCTGTGCGATTTCGTGACCCCGAACGAATCCGAGGCCGAGGCGCTGACCGGATTGCCGGTGACTAGCGTATCCGAGGCGGAACGCGCGGCGGATGCACTGTTGGCCAAGGGTGTAGGGGCCTGTGTCATAACGCTGGGCGGCAACGGGGCCTTGTACCGTGACCGGAGCCGGTCGGTGCATGTGCCGGTGATCAGCGCGGGGCCGGTGGTGGAAACCACGGGCGCGGGCGATGCTTTCAACGGCGGCTTTGCGGTGGCGCTGAGCGAGGGGCGCGATGTGGTTGACGCGGTCCGGTTTGGCTGTGCCACGGCAGGCATTTCTGTCACCCGTCCGGGGACTGCGCCGGCGATGCCCGATCGGGCCGAGATCGAGGCGTTGCTTGCCCGGAGTTGACGGCCCGTCGGCCCTGACTGGTGCCCTGTCATGTCCTTGTTACAAAAACGACGCACTGTCGTCACCCAAGGGGCCTATGCGCAACCATAGGTGATCCTTACCACCGAGACAGGTCAGGGACGGAGCGGGCAGATGGACGATATGCGCGGGGCGGGGCAAGACAGCGCCACCCAGACTGCCAAGATCGAGGCGCGTGGCGTAGAGGTCCATTATGGCGCCAACCATGCGTTGAAGGACGTGAATGTCACGATCCTGGACAAGGCCGTGACCGCTTTCATCGGGCCGTCGGGCTGCGGAAAGTCGACCTTCTTGCGCTGTCTGAACCGGATGAACGACACTGTCGCCTCATGCCGGGTGGACGGCAAGATCACCCTGGATGGTGAGGATATCTATTCGCCAAAGGTTGACCCGGTGCAGCTGCGCGCCAAGGTGGGGATGGTGTTCCAGAAACCGAACCCGTTCCCGAAAAGCATCTACGACAACGTGGCCTACGGGCCAAAAATTCATGGGATGACCCGCAACAAGGCGGAACTGGATGCCATCGTCGAGGCCAGTTTGCGCAAGGCGGCGCTGTGGGGTGAGGTCAAGGATCGGCTTGCCGCATCGGGCACCGGGCTATCGGGCGGCCAACAGCAGCGCCTGTGCATTGCGCGGGCGATTGCGACCAGCCCCGAGGTGCTGTTGATGGACGAGCCCTGCTCGGCCCTGGACCCGATTGCCACTGCGCAGGTCGAGGAATTGATTGACGAATTGCGCGCGACCTTTTCCGTCGTGATCGTCACCCATTCGATGCAGCAGGCCGCACGGGTCAGCCAGAAGACGGCGTTCTTCCACCTGGGCAGCCTGGTGGAATATGGCGAGACGGCATCAATCTTCACCAACCCGAAAGACCCAAGGACCGAAGCCTATATCACCGGCCGGATCGGGTAAGGAGCCAGGCAATGAACACCGCACATATCATGACGGCCTTTGACCGCGACCTGGAGGCGACGCAGGCCCTGGTCTTGCGGATGGGCGGGCTGGTGGAAACTGCCCTTCTGGACGCCGCAGAAGCGCTGGATGCGCGGGATGAGGATCTGGCCGCGCGGGTGCGGGCCGGGGACGCCGCCATCGACGCGCTGGAAGACCAGATCAACAGCGATTGCGCCCGGCTGATCGCGTTGCGCGCCCCCACGGCGGGGGATTTGCGCACGGTGCTGACGGTGATGAAGATCGCCGCTGCCCTGGAACGCGCCGGGGATTATGCCAAGAACCTGGCCAAGCGGACCGCGCTTCTGAGCCAGATGCCGCAGGTGCCGGGGGCGTCGGGGTCGATCCGGCGGCTGGCAAAGGCCGTGGTCGTCATGCTGACCGACGCGCTGGACGCCTATATTCGCCGCGACGCGAAATTGGCCGAGGATGTGCGCCAGCGCGACCGCGAGATTGACCAGATGTACAACTCCATCTTCCGGGAATTTCTGACCCACATGATGGAAGACCCGCGCAACATCGGGCCCTGCATGCATCTGCATTTCATCGCCAAGAACATCGAACGGGTCGGCGATCACGCGACCTCGGTCGCGGAGCAGGTGATCTATCTGGTGACGGGCACGATGCCCGAGGATGACCGTCCCAAGGTGGACAGCACCGGCGTTGTGGCGGCTAGGGGGTAAATGATGGCACGCAGCGGGCAACCCCGGGTTTTGCTGGTGGAAGATGAACCGGCGCAGCGCACGGTCCTGGCCTATAACCTTGAGGCCGAGGGCTTTGCGGTGACGCAGGCCGACAACGGCGAAGACGCCATGGTGCTGGTCGATGAGGAAGACCCCGATATCATCATCCTGGACTGGATGATGCCGAAGGTCTCGGGGATCGAGGTTTGCCGTCGGCTGAAGATGCGGCCCGAGACGCGCAGCATCCCGATCATCATGCTAAGCGCGCGGGCCGAGGAAGTGGACGGATCCGGGGCTTGGAAACCGGCGCGGACGACTATGTCATCAAGCCCTATTCGGTACTGGAGCTGATGGCGCGTGCCCGGGCGCAATTGCGCCGGGTGCGCCCGTCGACCGCCGGGGTGGTGCTGGAGCATGAGGATATTCGGCTTGATCCGGAAAGCCACCGGGTCTATCGGGGTGACAAGGTGCTGAAGTTGGGGCCGACCGAGTTCAAGCTTCTGGTCACCTTGATGGAGCGGCCAGGGCGGGTGTTTTCGCGCGAGCAGCTGCTGGATCTGGTCTGGGGCCGCGACATTTATGTCGATACAAGGACGGTGGATGTGCATGTGGGCCGGTTGCGCAAAAGCCTGATGCAGTTTGGCGGCGAAGATCCGGTGCGCACGGTGCGCGGTGCAGGATACGCGCTGGGGTGATCTTCTCCAGCGCTTGTTGAATTGAGCGCGTGCCGCGCGAAGACCTTTTGTCTCGCCTCTGGCGCGCAAGCGCGCCAACCGGCTTGGTCGTTGGGGCATTCTGCCCCAAACCCCTGAGAGTATTTTCAAAAAGAGCAAAGCCTCAGGCTTTGGTCAGGACTTTGTCGAAAGTGGTCAGGAACTGGTCGACATTGGCCAGTGAGAAGGGCAGCGGCGGGCGGATTTTCAGGACATGGCCTTTGGGGCCAGTCGCAGAAATCAGGATGCCGTTCTGGCGGAGGTCATTGACCAGGCGCGCGGCACGGGCGGCGTCGGGTTGGCCGTTGGTAAGGATGTCCTGGCCGAGGAACAGGCCCGTGGCGCGGGTTTCGCCCAGGGTTTCGTGACGCTGGCCGAGGGCGCGA
>JAAUPC010000311.1 GCA_012036325.1 Paracoccaceae bacterium | reverse complement strand
GCCCCGGCGGGCGGCGGGGCGGCGGAACCCCCGGCGGTGCGAACGGCGAGATCCAGTACAACAACGCGGGCGCTTTTGCCGGTGCGGCGGATGTCGAGATCGAAGGCGGGCAGTTGCGGCTTCCTGCAATTGCCTCGCCGACCGCCCCGGCGGCGGACGGGCTGAAGCTGTTTGGCCGCAACGTCGGTGGCCGGATGCTGCCGGCGATCATGGGGCCAAGCGGACTGGACACCGCGCTGCAACCCTTCCTTGGGCGCAACAAGGTTGGCATCTTTCTGTGCCACGGGAACAACGGCGGCTTCACCAACTTTGGCATTGCGACGGCCGCGACCGGCACCGCAACCGCGGCCAACGTAGCGACGACCAACCTGTACACTTATCTGCAAAGGCATGAATGGTTGGTCACCACAGCCTCTGCCACAGCGGTGGTTGGCGTTCGAGGATCGGCGCTGCAAAAGTCGCTTGGCGGACCGGCGGCCGGGCTGGGCGGCTTCATGGTGGTCTGGCGCTGGGCCCCGGCAACCGGGGTCACGAACGCCAGCCACCGGGCCTTTGCCGGTATGCGCGGATCGACCACAGCGCCGACCGATGTGAACCCGTCCGCACTGACCAACCTCTGTGGCATGGGCTATGATGCGGCCGACGCCAACATCCAGTTCATACACAATGACGGGTCGGGGACGGCCACCAAGATCGACCTTGGGGCAGCCTTCGCGAAACCGAACCTTGACCGGACGGCCGTGTTTGAGATCGTGATGTTCGCGCCCCCCGGGACGACCCAAGTTCTGAACTACGAGGTGACGAATCTTGGAAGTGGCGCGGTGGCCTCGGGGACCGTGACCACCGATTTGCCAAGCACTACGACGCTGCTGGCACCCTACTCTTACGTCTCAGTCGGGGGGGTGTCGTCGGTGGTCGGACTCACGGTCAACAGCCTTTACCTGGAAAGTGACTACTAAGGTCACACGCGGCAGAGGCGGGTTCCGCCTCTGCCTTGGCGCACCCGTGGCCCGGCCCCTTTGCCTTGCGCCATTTGACAGGCTTCCTCACGGTGCATAGACAGCGACAGGCTGGCCAGGGGATGTCGGATGCGGATTGCAATGATCGGGACGGGGTATGTGGGGCTGGTGTCAGGCACCTGCTTTTCCGACTTCGGGCATGACGTGGTCTGCGTCGACAAGGACATTGGCAAGATCACCCGGCTTCTGGCTGGTGAGGTGCCGATCTTTGAGCCGGGGCTGGAAGCGCTGTTGGCCAAGAACGTGGGCGCTGGTCGGCTGACCTTTACCACCGGGCTGGCCGAGGCCGTGGACGGGGCCGATGCAGTGTTCATCGCGGTCGGCACCCCAACCCGGCGCGGCGACGGCCATGCCGACCTGACCTATGTGATGGACGCTGCCGCTGAAATCGGCCGCGCGCTGACCGGCTATACGGTCGTGGTCACCAAGTCCACCGTTCCGGTCGGCACCAACCGCAAGGTGGCGGAGGCGATCCGCGCCGCAAATCCGCAGGCGAAGTTCGACGTCGCCTCGAACCCGGAATTCCTGCGCGAGGGTGCTGCGATCGACGATTTCATGCATCCCGACCGGGTGGTCGTGGGGGTGGAATCCGCCAAGGCGCAAAAGGTCATGGCCGAGCTTTACCGGCCCCTCTCCCTGCGCGAATTTCCGATGGTCTACACGGGTCTCGAAAGCGCCGAGATGATCAAATACGCCGCCAACGCTTTCCTTGCGACCAAGATCACTTTCATCAATGAAGTCGCCGCCTTGTGCGAACGCGTGGGCGCGGATGTGAAGGCCGTGGCCAAGGGCATCGGCATGGATGGCCGGATCGGCGACAAGTTCCTGCATGCAGGCCCCGGCTATGGCGGCAGTTGCTTTCCCAAGGATACCAAGGCTTTGGCCCGGATCGGCCAGGAACATGCTTCCCCGATGCAGATCGTCGAAGCGGTCATCAAGGTCAATGACGAGGTCAAGCGCCGGATGATCGACAAGATCGTCGATCTGTGCGACGGCAGCTTGCGTGACAAGACCATCGCTGTCCTTGGCGTCACCTTCAAGCCCAACACCGATGACATGCGCGATGCGCCGTCGCTGACCATCATCCCCGCGCTGGTCGGTGCGGGTGCGCGGGTGCGCGTCACTGACCCGCAAGGCAAGCATGAGGGCGAGGCGCTTTTGCCCGGTGTCAAATGGGTCGAGAACCCCTATCAGGCTGCCACGGGGGCTGACCTTCTGGTGATGCTGACCGAATGGAATGAGTTTCGTGGCCTCGATCTGGCCAAGCTGGCGCGAAAGATGGCCACGCCGCATCTGGCGGACCTGCGCAACGTCTATGACCGGGATGAGGTCGCGGCCGCAGGCTTTGTGCGCCATGTCGGTGTCGGGCGCTGATCGCCCCTCCCTTTTGCAGCACATAAAGCGAACGTCGGTCCCGGTCTGTCAGGTTTGCCGAAAATCCTGTGGAAGCGCCCAGAATGCGCCTGATTGACATCAGGCCCCGGTAACCTCCGTCCGTCACGGTCACCCTTGGGTACTGGGGTGAGTGGGGCAAGGGGTGCATACCTTTCAGGTGGTGGAGACGTTCACGGCTGCGCCCGTGACGCTTGTCTCCGGGATCAGTGATCTTGAGCTGGTGATGCACGGCGGCGAGCTGCGGCTTTACACGGCCACGCGCGCCGGTGGAGGCGTGCTGGCGCTGGACATCGACGGCCCGATGTCCGTGGTCGATCAGGAACTGACGGCGGCGGGAACGACCTTGCCCGCCCCGGCGCGGCTGGGCGTCATCTCGGTCAATGGCGCGGCGCATCTGGTGGTGACTGGCGGAAACACCGGCGGGGTGCAGGCCCATGCATTGTCGGCCGGGGGTGCGCTGACCGGGGGACTGCAACTGCCGGGCAGCCTGACGGGCACCCTGTCGGCGCAGGCGGTGCTGCAGGTGGGCCGGCCAGACCTTTTTCTACCGCCGCCCGCATGGGGGAAAGCGCGATCCACGCCTATGCCGTGGGTGCCAATGGCAGCATGACGCTGGTTGGCACCCGGGTGATCGACGCGCCCCGGTTGGGTGTGGACATCCCGTCGCTGACCACCGTGCGGGTGGGCGGGGCGGATTACCTCGTCAGTCTGTCCCTGCACGGCGACAACGTGCGCGCCTTCCCGATCGGCCCCGGCGGGGCCCTTGGCACCCCGCAGGTCATGGGGATGAGCCAGGGCCTGGGCATCGCCAACCCATCCGCGGTTGAGGTGGTGCAGACTGGGGGCGTGACATACCTTGTCGTCGCCTCCTCGGGGTCCTCCTCGCTCAGCGTGATTGAAGTGGCCCCCGGCGGGGTGATGCGGGTGGCCGACCACGTGATCGACACGCTGGACACCCGGTTCCAAAGCACGCAGGCCCTGGCCAGTGTCTCCCTGGATGATCGGGTGTTCCTCATCACCGGGGGCCGTGACGGCGGCCTGGCCCTGATGACGCTGATGCCGGACGGGCGGCTGTTGCTGGTCGGCAGTCAGCTGCAACTGCCGGGCCTGACGCTGACCAACATCACCGCGATCACCGCCCATGTCACCGCCGCCGGCAAGATCGAGGTGTTTGTGGCCAGCGAGGGCACCGGCATCACCCGCCTCACGGTGGACCCCGGCCCCCAGTCGCCGCTGCAGACCGGCGGGGATGAGGCCGCCACCCTGACCGGCACCGCTGGCGGTGACATGATCATCGGCGGCGACGCGGATGAACAGATCGACGGCGGCGCCGGGGGGACATCCTGGCCGATGGCGGCGGGGCAGATACCCTGACCGGCGGGGCCGGGGCCGACCTTTTCGTGATGACTGCCGATGGTGCTGCTGACCTGATCACCGACTTCCAGCTGGGCACCGACCGCGTGGACCTGACGGCCTGGGGCACGATCCACTCTCTGCAGGCCCTGACCATCACCGCCACCGCCACCGGCGCCCGGATCACCTATAACGCCGAGGTGCTGGACCTTGTCTCGGCCAATGGCCAGCCGATCCAACCGACTGATTTTCGCCTCACGGATTTCGTCGGCCTCTGGCACGCCCCGCCGCCGATCCCCGATGGCAGCGGCCATATCGGCGGTACCACCGGGTCAGACTCGCTGCAAGGGACTGAGGCGGATGAGACCTTCTTCTTCTCCACCGGCACCGATACCCTGAACGGCGGCGCGGGTTTTGACCTGATCGACTTCATCACCGCCAATGCCGCCGTCACGGTCGATCTGACCCGCGCGGTCCAGAACACCGGCCCCGCCTCGGGCCAGCAATATCTGTCGGTGGAAGGGGTCATCGGCTCCCGCTTCGCCGATCAGCTGATCGGGGACAGTGCGGCCAACCGCCTCGACGGGATGGAAGGGAACGACCGCCTGACCGGCGGCGCCGGGAACGACAGCCTCTTCGGCGGCCTTGGCACCGACACGCTGACCGGCGGCGCAGGGGCCGACCTGATGGATGGCGGC
>JAAUPC010000310.1 GCA_012036325.1 Paracoccaceae bacterium | reverse complement strand
ATTGCGCACGCGATCGTGGCCGCCCGCACGGTGGAACCGATCACCACCACCGCAAAGCTGGCCGAGATCGTGGCAAAATGCCTGCCGCGCCCAAAAGCCCGGGCAAAGCCACCCCGCGACGCGCAGCTTTCAGGCGATCCGCATTGCCGTGAACACCGAATTCACCGAACTCGCCCAAGGCCTTGCCGCTGCCGAACGCGCGCTGAAGCCGGGGGGGATGCTGGCCGTGGTCACCTTCCACAGCCTTGAAGACCGCATCGTCAAACGCTTCTTCCAGCTGGCATCGGGGCATGAGGCGAATGCCAACCGCTATGCGCCCGCGAAAACCGACACCAGCGCCCGCTTTGACCTTGTCACCCGCCGCGCCGTCGGCCCCGATGACGCCGAACTGGCGCTGAACCCCCGGTCCCGTTCCGCCAAACTGCGGGTGGCGCGGCGCACTGCTGCCCCGGCGCTGGCGCTTGACCCCGCCGATCTGGGCGTGCCGCAGACCGTCAAGAAAGGCCGCCGCTGATGCGCCCTGTGCTTTATGTCCTGTCGTTCCTCGCCCTGATCGCGCTGGGATTCTGGGCCTACCGTGAAAATTACACCACCCAGGCCGCGCTGAAAGAGGTGCAGTCCCTCCAGCGCCAGATCGTGGGCTTGCGAGAGGCGCTGGCGCTCCAACGCGCCGAATGGGCCTATCTCAACCGCCCCGACCGCCTGCGCGAACTCGCGACCGCGAACTTTGACCGCCTGGGCCTTCTGCCGATGGAACCCGGCCAATTCGGCACCCCGAACGAAATCGCCTACCCGCGCAGCGCCTTCCCCGAGATTGACATGCCGGTCGACATTCAGGGCGAACAACCGGTTGAGGAGGGTCTGTAGATGCGCACCCCCCCTTCGCCCCCTTGCCCGCATCCTGCAAGCCCGCGAAGACGGGTTGAACCCCGACAGCATCGAAAAGGAAAACCTGCGCCTGCGCCATGAAGCCATACGCGAAAAGGCGCGGGGGCGGGCAGAGTTTCGCCTTCTGATCCTTTGCGCCAGCTTTGTCCTGGCTTTCGGGGCCATCGGCGCGCGCATGGGCCTGATGGCCGCGACCGAACCGGTCGAACCCCGCGCCAGCGCTCCGGGGGCCGAGATCATCGCCCAACGCGCCGACATCACCGACCGCAACGGCCGGATTCTGGCCACCAACATGACCACCCACGCGCTTTACGCGCACCCGAAGGTCATGGTCGACCCCAAGGGCGTGGCGCTGAAGCTGGCCGAAATCTTCCCCGACCTGAAGGCCGCCGACCTTGAGCGTCGCTTCACCGACGGGCGCAGCTTTGTCTGGATCCGCAAGGTTCTGTCGCCTGAACAGATGCAGCTGGTGCACGAAATCGGCGATCCCGGCCTTCTTTTCGGCCCGCGCGAGATGCGGCTTTACCCCAACGGCACCCTCGCCGCCCATGTCCTTGGCGGCACCTCTTTCGGGGCCGAGGGCGTCCATTCGGCCGAGGTGATAGGCACCGCCGGTATCGAAAAGGCCCTGGACGCGCGCCTGCGGGACCCGGCCAAAGGCGGCAAACCCCTGACCCTGTCCATCGACCTCACGATCCAGTCCACCATCGAAGAGGTGCTCTCCGCCGGCATGACCATGCTGAACGCGAAGGGCGCCGCCGCCATCCTGATGGATGTGCGCACCGGAGAAATCGTGGCGCTCGCCTCTCTCCCGACCTTTGACCCGAATGACCGGCCGAACCCCTTGGTCGACAAGAACGCCGAACCCGGCGACAGCCCCCTCTTCAACCGCGCGGTGCAGGGGGTGTATGAGCTTGGCTCCACCTTCAAGATCTTCGCCGCCGCCCAGGCGATGGAGCTTGGCCTTGTCGCCCCCGAAACGTTGGTCGACGCAAATGCGCCCATGCGCTGGGGCCGCCACCTGATCAAGGAATTTGAGGGCAAGAATTACGGGCCCCTCCTATCCGTCACCGATGTCATCGCCAAGTCGTCGAACGTCGGCACCGCGCATATCGCGCTGATGATCGGCCCCTTGCGCCAGCAGGCCTTCCTCAAATCCCTCGGCTTTTTTGAACCAACCCCGCTGGAGCTGATCGAAGCCCCCGGCGCGCGGCCCTTGATCCCGAAGAAGTGGCCCGAGATCGTGACGATCACCACTTCCTAC
Organism: Paracoccaceae bacterium; assembly: GCA_012036325.1. GTDB lineage: Bacteria > Pseudomonadota > Alphaproteobacteria > Rhodobacterales > Rhodobacteraceae > Tabrizicola. The sequence continues at coordinate 2,331 of JAAUPC010000310.1, read as the reverse complement.
GGCCACGGCATGTCGGCCAGCCCGATGCACCTGGCCGCCGCCTATGCCGCCATTGCCAATGGCGGGGTGATGATCAAGCCGACGCTGCTCAAGCGCGAAGGCCCGACCACCGGTGTCCGCGTGATGAGCGAGAAGACCGCGCTTGAAGCCGTCAAGATGCTGCGCCGCGTGGTGACCGAAGGCACGGCCTCCTTGGGTGAGGTTCCGGGCTATGAGGTTGCGGGCAAGACCGGCACCGCCGACAAGCCCAAGCGCACAGGCGGGTATTATGAGGATAAGGTCATCAACACCTTCGCCTCGGTCTTCCCGGCCTCGAACCCGCAATATGTGCTGATCGTCACGCTGGACGAACCCCTGGATACCGCCGGGTCCGAACCCCGCCGCACCGCTGGCTGGACCGCCGTTCCGGTGGCGGCTGAGATCATCCGCCGCACCGCGCCCCTGATGGGTCTGCGCCCCAAGCTTGAACCCCTTACCCTTGAAGGCGCGGTACCCGATGCGGTAACAGCCGCCAGCAACTGACGGGGGTGGGCCAGAGATGACAGCGCGCGCGATACGGCTTTCCGACCTTGGGCTGACAGCCCGGGCGGGGCGCGATCCGGCGCTGTCGGTGACGACGACCTCGACCTCGATGACGCGGACGTCGAGGACGTCGATGAACGGTTGCTCCACGCTCGGGACCTGGGCCGTGACGGCGGGTCCCACGAAGAGAAGCAGCAAAACCGAGCCAGGCATGGCGCCGGCTGGGTGAGAGAAGCGGTTGAATTGCCAGCAAGGTAGGAAGCCTCCTTATCTATCTGTCCGAAAAGATCAGGTGTTCCGTCATCGCTTGGTGTTACACCCGGCGTCCTCGAGCCTTCTTGGCTTCTCTACCTTGACCTGATGATGAAAATTCGTCTGGCTTGCGATGCTGCTGATCGAGATCGTTTTGGCAGCTGGTGTTGGCTGATCGACGGCCCCTCAAGGACGCGTCAATGCGCTGGCGCAGTGCCGGCAGATGAAGTCGGGAGGCGCTTCCTCGAGGCCGTAGATCAACCGCCGCATGCGCGCCAGCTCGGGGCCGGTCAGGACCTCGTCGACGTCTGCTGACGCAGGTCGCCGACGACGTAGTTCTCGTCGTAGTCCTGGCAGCACAGGATGCACTTGCCCTGGGGCGTGATGTGGAGATGTTGCAGAGGACGCGAGCCCACGTAGTCGCAGCCGCAGAGCTTGTTCTGGCTGGCTTCGTTCGACAGCCCGATCGGCAGATAGCCCGCCCGGTCGTTGACGGTGTAGAGCTTGGGTGCGAGACGGCTGCCGGCGAAGCGCTCGCTGATCGCCGCGTAGTCCTGGCGATGCTGCTCGTCGCCGGTGCCGAGGACGGCGATGTGCATCTCCGGCGCCAGGTCGAGGTTCTTGACGTAGTCGATGTTGCGCAACACCAGCTCGAGATGGTCGCCGCCGCGGTCACGGCGGTAACGCTCGCGGTCGAGGGTCGAAAGGTTGAAGGACAGGAAGCGCAGGCCGCCGAGCTTCATGATCGCGTCGACCCGTTTCGGGGTCAGGCCGGTGCCGTTGGTCAGGACCGCCGGCGGCAGACCCGCGGCGTGGATCGCCGCCACCCGTTCGACGAAGAGCGGGTCGGCGGTCGGCTCGTTGTAGCTGATCATGAACAGGCCTTCGATGGTGGCGGCGTATTTGGTCAGCTGGGCGAGGATGCTCTGATACTCGTCCATCGCCATCACGTGATCCTCCCGCGGCGCTACCGACACCGGGCAGAAATAGCAGGCCTGGTTGCAGCGGGTGATGGCCTCGAACGAGACGTATTTGAGGAGGAATTGACGATCCGCTTCGACTTCCGGCGCCAACAGCCAGCCCTCGTCCTCGAGCTTCCGGATCACCTCGACGGGGAGCTCGGACAGCGTTGTCGTCCCCTGGGCCAGAGCCTGCAGCGCCGTCGCGCCGCCGGAAGGGCTTTATCTCATCAGGGTTGATTATTGAAATAGGCGGCAATGACCCGGCTGTAGATCACCTGCGTCGCGCGCAGCTCTTCAACCGATATGTGTTCGTCAACCTTATGGGAGGTTGCGTTGGTGGGGCCGAATTCCAGCACCGGGCAATAGTTCTTGATGAAGCGGGCGTCCGAGGTGCCGCCGGAGGTTGAAAGCTTGGGCACCAGCCCGGTTTCCTGCTCCACCGCATCCTGCACGAGGCCAACAAAGGCACCGGGCTCGGTGATAAAGGCTTCCGCACCTTCATGGGAGATGACGGTCCAGGTTCCGCCGAGTTCGTCCCTGACGCTTGCCACCTGGGCATCGACCCAACTGCGCAGCGACTCGTAATCATGTTCGG
>JAAUPC010000309.1 GCA_012036325.1 Paracoccaceae bacterium | reverse complement strand
GCGCACCCTTGTAGGGGTCGCACGAGGGAACAGCCGCGCCTCGATGGCGGGCAACAGGTCCGGGGCAGGGACCGGGTCGAACCCGTCGTTCAGCCCGTCCAGCCGGGTTTCCCAGGCTGTGACCAGGGCGGCAAAGGCCGGGTCGCGCTTGATCCGCGCTTCCGTCGCGCTGCGTTCGGCCAGATCCTGCACGCCAAGCACATATTCGGCAGCTTCGGCGTCATCCGCTTCACGCGGGGTGAAAGGAGCGTCGGTCATTGGTCCAGACACTCCTTCAACTTCAGAAGGCTGCGGCGAAGCCAGGTGCGCATCGTGTTCAAGGGCACCACATAGCGCTCTGCCAGTTCGGCATAAGACAGCCCGCCCAGATAGGCCCCGCGCACCGCTTCGGCGCGGTCAGGCTCCAGCGTGGCAAAGCAATCGGTCATCCGCTTCGCCTCACCCATCGCGATCAGCCGGGTTTCGGCGCGCGGGGCCGCGTCCTGAACCAGGTCCAGACCGTCATCGCTGGTCGCTTCCGGCCGGGCGCGCAGCCGGTCAATCGCCAGATTGCGCGCAATCGCGATCAGCCAGGTCATGCCCCGACCCTTGGCGGCGTCATAGCGACCCGCCCGTAACCAGACCCGTGTGTAAACCTCTTGCAAGGCATCCTCCGCCTCAGCGCGTTCCCTTAGGATACGGAGAAGGACACCCATGAGTTTCGCCGACGTATCACGATAAAGCGCGCGAAACGCCGCACGGTCGAGTGCGGCACATTTTTCGATCAGTTGGGCGACAGGATCATCAGACATAACGCGACGTTACGGGTTTTCACCGAAGGCGCAAGCGCTTCGCTCGTCGTTCGACTGCGTCTCCTCCTCGCCCGCGCCACCGGAGACGACGTCGAACGAGAAGGGATCAACGCCGCCGCCGACGCCCACCCTCACCGCCCGAGCCTGAGGTATTGAAGCTGACATCCGGCAGGGTCACGATGCCCATCAGGTTCGGGAACGGGTCCACCGCATGGGGAATGGCGTTCGCGTTGACGAAATGTTCCTGAAACTTCGGCTCGATGGCGGTTTCCACCTTGTGAATCTGATGCACCGTCGCCTCGATGCTGTCGCGGGCGGCAACGCTGCAAAGCGCAATCCGCGCGCCAGTGCCTGCGGCGTTGCCAGCACTGTTGACATGGTCAAGCGGCGCATCGGGGATCATGCCCAGCACCATCGCGTGTTTTGGGCTGATATGGGCACCGAACGCTCCTGCAAGGGTGACGCGGTCCACATGATCCACGCCCATTTCGTCCATCAACAACCGCGCGCCTGCGTAAAGCGCCGATTTCGCCAGCTGGATCGCCCGGATATCGCCCTGGGTCACGCTGATCCTTGGCCCGCCATCCGCGCTGCCGTCATGCAGAAGGTAGCTATGCGTCCGCCCCGTCGCCTCGCACCGGTCGGTGCCGGTCTGCTCTGGCCCGCCGATCAGCCCGCCTGCGTCAACCAGCCCCGCAAGCCGCATTTCGGCCACCGCCTCGATGATGCCGGACCCGCAGATCCCGGTGATGCCACTGGCCGCCGTGGCCGCGCCAAAGCCCGGATCATCTGACCAAAGGTCAGACCCGATCACGCGAAAGCGCGGTTCTTTGGTCACGGGGTCGATCTCCACCCGTTCAATCGCGCCCGGTGCTGCGCGCTGGCCGCTGGAAATCTGCGCCCCCTCAAACGCCGGGCCGGTGGGGCTGGAACAGGCCAGCACCCGGGTTTCATTGCCCAAGAGAAGCTCGGCATTGGTGCCGACATCGACGATCAGCACCATCTCTTTCGACTTCTGCGGTTCTTCCGACAAGGCCACCGCCGCGCAATCGGCCCCCACATGGCCCGCGATGCAAGGCAGCACATAGACCCGCGCGTTGCGGTTCATCGCGGTCAGGTCCAGCTCACGCCCGTCCAGCGCCATGCTGCCGCTGGTGGCCAGGGCAAAGGGCGCTTGGCCAAGTTCCACAGGATCGACACCCATCAGCAGGTGGTGCATCACCGGGTTGCAGACCACGACCATTTCATAGATCGCGGCGGGGTCCACCCCCGCTTCTTCGGCAATCGATTTGGCCAGCGCATTCAGCGCCTCACGGACAACGGACGTCATCTCCACATCGCCGCCAGGATTCATCATCACGTAGCTGACGCGGGACATAAGGTCCTCGCCAAAGCGGATTTGCGGGTTCATCAGTCCACTGGAGCCAAGCACCCGCCCATCCGTCAGATCGCAAAGGTGGGCGGCGATGGTGGTGGACCCGAGGTCCACCGCCAGGCCCAGAAGCGGGCCTTCATGGAAGCCGGGGAAGATATCCAGCACACGGGTCTGGGCGTCATGGTTGCCCTTGTGCAGGACGACGGTCACGTTCCATTGGCCCTTGCGCAAGGCTGGCTGCAACCGGCGCAGGACCGACAGGTCCGCGGTCACGCTTTCCACCTGCCACTGCGCGAAAAGGGCGCGGTTCAGGCGTTCAAAATCGCCGGTCGGTTCGTGCATGTCGGGCTCATCCACCTCCACGAACACGGCGCGGGTGGCGGGGTCCATGACCATCACCCGCTCGGTCGCGGATTTGCGGATCACTTGCTTGTGGACCTGGGATTCGGGCGGCACGTCGATGACCACATCGCCCATGACGCGTGCCTGACAGCCCAGACGCCGGCCATCGATCAGCCCACGGATGCGTTTGTAGCGATCCTCGACCGCGTTCCAATCGCTCAGCGCGTCTTCTGCGACAGTGACACCATGTTTGGAAAACTCACCATAGCCCGGGGTGATCTGGCACTTGGAACAGATGCCGCGACCACCGCAAACGCTGTCAAGGTCAACCCCCAACTGCCGCGCGGCGGTCAGGACCGGTGTGCCAAGCGCAAAGCGGCCCCGTTTGCCAGAGGGGGTAAAGATCACCAATGCGTCGTCGGTCATTCGGGGCTCTCATGCAGAAAACGGTAGTGGATGTCGGCAAAGCTGTCGGCGGCGAAAGTGTAGAACCAGGTCATCGCGGTCCTGGCGATGGGCACGCCATGCACGGCGCCCCCGGGGATGTAAAGTGCTACACCGGGGGCAAGGGAATGCGGCATCCCGTCAATCATCACTTCGCCCGTGCCCTCAAGGCCAAAGTAGACCTCGGCCTCGGGGTGCGAATGCAGCGGGAAGGTATCGCCCTCGGCCATCATGGCCACGCCACAGACGATTTCACTCGTGTCGGTCTTCGGGGCCGAGATGAGGGTCCGAAACCGGATCGTGCCGCGCGCCGGGTCATCCCAGCGCTCGATCGGCAGGGTCGCGGCATCGACGCGGGCAGGGGATGTCACGGCAGGCCTCACAGCGGTTATGCGGAGCGAAGGTAAGGCGGAACCCTGGGGCAGCAATGGCCGAATGCGGCAAGTTTCCCGCTCATTCCGGCAGCTTGGCGGCTTTCCGGGCCTTTGGCCGGTGGCCTTGGCTGTCGATCAGGGTGATCTTCTGCCAGATCTTGCGCGACAGCGACGCCCCCAGCACTTCGATATCATTCACAGCCGATGCCACGCCCTCATCCGGCACCGCCTGCGCGTAAAGGGCGGCCAGTTTGCCGGTGATCGCCAGAAGTTCCGAACAATAGTCCAGATATCGCGACAGAGCGACTGCATCCATGTCGCGTCGGGGTGAGGTGGCGGTGGGGTGAAAGTCGGGCGACAGCGTAACCGGGTCCTTCGTCACTGGTGCATGTCGATGACATGGATAACGGACCGCAAGCCATGCAGCCCCCGCGCCACCCGCCGACCCTTCACCCGCGCCTCAAGCCGAACCAGCGTCAGGAGGCCGAATCCAGCCAGAAGGGCGGTGTTGATCGCGGCCTCGATCCCTTGCACCGAGCCGATGGTTTCGCGCCCCACCTGGTTTAACGGCAGCAGGGACCCGACCCAAACGAAGACCGCCCCGCCCGCCAGCACGACCAGCGCCACCAGCCCGCGCAGCCACCACAGGGGCGGGGTCAGGCCCTTCACATCGGCTGCAACCGTGCGCGACAAGGCAACCACCTCACGCGCGACAAGGGCCAGCCCCCGGTCCGGAAAGCGTTCGACAATCCGCGCCTCCAGCCGTTCGGCGGTGGCAAGGATCAGCGATGGGTCAAGCGTGCGAAACGGCATGGACGAGTTGTATCAGGGCGTGTCTCCTGCGCCAAGCGCGCGAAGCGCTACCTCTGCCTCGGCATCGGCCGGGAACATGAGTTCGATCTTCATGTCGGCCAGCGCCACCTCCGCCGCCGCGCCAAACTGCGCATAAGTGGAGAAAAGCGGCACCCGCACCGCCCCCATCCGGTAGATCGTCGGCACCACCGCCCGCACCGGCCCCTTTGGCTGAAACCCCGCAATCTGCGGGTCAGCCGCCAGCACCGCCGCAGCCCGGTCAAGCTCTGCCAGCCCGCCCGCCCGTGCCGCTTTCGGCCCTGAGGCGCATCAGCGTGTGATGGCCAACCTCTGGCCAGTTCTCGATCAGGGCGGCGAACCGGGGCAGTCCGCCA
>JAAUPC010000308.1 GCA_012036325.1 Paracoccaceae bacterium | reverse complement strand
AACCAATCCATCGGCGGCGGCAAGACCAAGCTGCAGGCGCTGAAGAATCGGCCCTGTCCTTCGTCGACATCGTCGAAGCCAACGACAAGAAGAACGGCGTCTCGATCGGGTCGTGCCCTATGCCGCCCAGGTGAACGTCCCTGCCGCCCTGCGGGCGCAGTTCACCGTCGCACATCTTTCCAGCTGGAATGGCTTGGCAAACGCCGGCGTCCCGGACATCAACTGCATAGAATTCCCCGAGTCGGGCTTCACCAGCACCGGCGTTGACCTGAGTGTCCCGATCCCCATGGCTGTGGTCGGTGACTCTTCATCGGGCACCACCACAAACGGCAACTACGTTAATCCGCAGGGGCGCAGCAACCTGCCTTGCAACACGATTGCCGACAATCCGGCGACCGTCGATATCTATGAACCCGCGCTGAACCAAGTCATGCTGCCGACGAAGAACGGCGAAGATGTCAAGAAAAAGATCAATGGCCTTGTTGCGAATGGCAACACCTACATTGCCGTTGGCATGCGCTGGGGCACGGCGCTGATCGACCAGGCGGCGCGTCCGATCTACGACGCATTGCTCCCGACCGGTGACCCGATGAATGACATGACCGGTCGTCCGGTTGACAACGGCTCGCCCTCCACGCGCAAGATTATCATCTTGATGACGGATGGTGAGCACGTCACCAACACCCACGTCCGTGATGCATATAAATCCGGTCTGTCGCCGATCTGGCGCGGTGCGGACGGCAGATATGCAATCCGCTTCATCAATCCCGGGCCTGGCGAGCTGATCCGGCCTGGTTCGGGGACGGACGCCGCCACCAGCTGCTCTGGCTGGCAACTGGCTGATTACGCAACCCGCGAATACTTCGTGCCGCATCTCAAGCGCAACTCCTTGCGACCGAACGACGGTAATGATGCCGAAGGCAATGGCAGCAATGCCAATGCAGCGGTCGCTGGCGCTTGCGATCCGCGCGCCTGGCTTGCCGCTCCGTCGTGGAACGGCAGCGGAACCGTAACCCAACTCGATTGGAGCGAAGTCTGGCGCTATGTGCGCGTCAGCTGGGTTGCCCAACAGCTTTTCGTACGCTCCGGTGTGACTGGCTTTACCGACTTCACCACTGTGTTCAACGACATGGCCGCCCCATACCTGGCCACCGCCCCGGGCAACACCACACGCCTCGACGAGCTGCTACAGGCCAACTGCCTTGAAGCCCGCACCCCGGTGGCATCTGGCGGCGCTGGCATCGAAATCTACGGGATCATGTTCGACGACAATCCGTCGAACCGCGGGATCGCGGCAATCAACGGCTGCGCCTCCCTGCCGAAAACCACCTACTACTATGAACCGAAAAGCTCGGCTGACCTGACGGCTGCCTTCAACCAGATCGCCACCGACATTTCCGACCTGAGGCTGACCCAATGATCAAGGGCTTCCGCGAATTTCTTGGTGACGACCGCGGCACGGCCACGATTGAATTCGTGTTGCTGGTGCCGATGGTCCTTACGATCTTCTTCGCGTCGTTCGAAAGCAGTTTCTACATGATCCGCTCCGTCATGCTGGAGCGGAGCGTGGACATAGTCGTGCGTGAAATCCGGCTCGGAACGCTGGACAATGTGACCCACAAGATTTTGAAGCAGCGCTTCTGCGAAACCTCGGCCCTCGTCTTCAGCGTCGATGCCTGCGTGGCCAAGATGCGGGTCTGGATGCAGCCGATCAACACGGCGACGTTCTCGATGGTGACCCCGCAGCGGCATTGCATGGATAAGTCGGCCAACGTCAACCCCGACGACCCTCCGCCGACGGGCGAGTTTGCCTTTGGCTCTGACAATGACATCATGCTTTTGTCGATCTGTCTGCTAGAAGAACCCTTGTTCCCGACCACCATCGTCGGGGCGGCGTTGGTCGGCGCAAATGGCAATGGAGATGACGAGAATTACGGGATTGTCGTCACCTCAGTCTTCGTAAACGAACCGGGATAAGTGGGCAGATGAACCGTTTCCGTACCAGCCTTCAGACCTTTGCCAAGGATGAAAGCGGCGTTATGCTGGCTGAGTTTCTCATCCTGATGCCGATCCTCATGTGGGGCTTCATCGGCCTTGTCGTCTATTGGGACGTGTTCCGCACCATCAACGTGAACCAAAAGGCCGCCTATTCGATCTCGGACCTGCTGTCGCGGCAGGAAGTGATCACTGAAAAGTTTGCCGCTGACCTGCAACAGGTGCTGGCCTTCCTCATGCCCGGCGCGCCCGTCGCACGGATGCGCATCACCAGCTTTGAATTTGACGAGAACGATCCTGAGGCCAACCTCGCCGCTTGGGGGGATGACGAATACATCCTTCTGTGGTCGCGGGTCACGGGTGGCGACGTCAACATTCAGCCTCTGACCGCGCTTGACCTCCAGCCGATGCGCAACACGATCATCCCGATCATGGACAACCGCCAGGGTGCGATCCTGGTGGAAACCTGGGTGGATTACGTCCCGCGGTTTGACATCGGCGTGCTGAATGCCGGGCCAGGGCTGTCCAACCAGACCTTTACCCAGACCATCGTGACGTTCGCGCGTCGTCGCCGGGTCTGCATGGCGGGGACGACGACCTGCGTTTGATCGCGCGTATTCCGGCTCTGGCGGCGGGGCTTGCCCTGCTCACCGCTGTGGCGCTGGCCGGATGCGGCCGCACAACCGCACGGGATTTCCCGACCCTCGTCCCGCTTGAGGGCCTTTTGGCCCAGGCCGACAGCGCCTTTTCCCGGCCCCGCGGACAATAGGGGCAGGATCATCGCGCCATCGCCTGACGACGTTGCACCCCGCCCGGCTTCGGGCTAACACGTCCGGGTCTGCAACCAGCACGAAGGTCACCCCATGTCCGCAGCCGCACCTTTGCGTCTTGGCCTTGCCGGTCTTGGAACCGTTGGGGTCGGCGTGGTCAAGATCGTGCAGAGCCAGGCCGACCTGCTCAGCGCCCGCACCGGCCGCACGGTGCAGATCACTGCCGTCTCGGCCCGCGACCGCACGAAGAACCGCGATGCCGACCTGTCGGGCTATGCCTGGGAAACCGATCCGGTCGCCCTCGCCCGCCGCGACGACGTGGATGTTTTTGTCGAGGTGATGGGCGGCCATGACGGCCCCGCCAAAGCCGCGACCGAAGCCGCAATTGCCGCCGGGAAAGACGTGGTCACCGCCAACAAGGCCCTGCTTGCGCATCATGGCCAGGCCTTGGCTCTTGCAGCCGAAGCGCAAGGCCGCGTCATCCGGTTCGAGGCCGCTGTCGCAGGCGGCATCCCGGTCATCAAGGCCCTCACCGAAGGCCTGGCAGGCAATCGGATGAAGCGGGTGATGGGCGTGATGAACGGCACCTGCAACTATATCCTCACCCGGATGCAATCGGCGGGCCTGCCCTATGACGTGGTGTTTGAGGAGGCCCGTCAGCTCGGCTACCTTGAGGCGGACCCCAACCTTGATGTCGGCGGCATTGATGCCGGGCACAAACTGTCCCTCCTTGCTGCCATCGCCTTCGGCACCCGCGTCAGCTTTGACGCGGTGGAGCTTGAAGGCATCGGCAACGTCTCGATCGACGACATCCGCCTGGCCGAAGACATGGGCTACCGGATCAAGCTTCTCGGCGTCGCCCAGATGACCGGCCGGGGCCTGGAACAGCGGATGACCCCCTGCCTTGTCCCCTCGGCCAGCCCGCTTGGCCAGTTGCAGGGCGGCACCAACATGGTGGTGCTGGAAGGCGACAGCGTCGGCCAGATCGTCCTGCGCGGCCCGGGTGCGGGCATGGGCCCCACCGCCAGCGCAAGTCCGCTTTGGCGCTTGAGGTTGCCGCGTTCGCAGACGGCGTCATTATCAATGCGGACTCCATGCAGGTCTATCGCGATCTGCTGCAGCAAGATCCGCGCGAAGGCGAGCCCGAAGCGCTGGTCGGGAAGACCGTGGTGATCGTCGCGAAAAACGAAGCAAGAAACATTGCCGAGTGTGTGGCCAGCGCTTCATTTGCCGATGAGGTGGTGGTGCTCGATTCGAACAGCAGCGACTCGACGGTGGCGCTCGCCACCGAGGCCGGCGCACGCGTGGTGCCGGTGCCAGTGGACGACGATGGCATTCGCGTGCAGGAGCTGGCAGTGCACGACACGGTGCAACTCGTCTATGTCACCCCCTCCCATCAGTATCCACTCGGCGTCACGATGTCTCTCGCGCGGCGACAGGCGCTGCTGGCGTGGGCTGCTGCAGCAGGCGCGTGGATCATCGAGGATGACTACGACAGCGAGTTCCGATACGCCGACCGCCCGATGCTTTCCTTGCAGGGCATGGATCGAGGGGGGCGGGTGCTGTATGTCGGAACGTTCAACAAAGTGTTGTTTCCCGGACTGCGGCTTGGCTACCTGATCCTCCCGGATGCATTGGTTGATGCCTTTGCCGCCGCGCGGCGCGTCAGCGACGGCTTCTCGTCACCCTTGCTGCAAGGGGTAGTGGCGGAATTTCTGTCGCGCGGACACTTCGCGGCGTACGTGCGGGCC
>JAAUPC010000307.1 GCA_012036325.1 Paracoccaceae bacterium | reverse complement strand
CCGTCACCGCCCGGGTCGTCGCCGCATGCAGCCCAACCTCGCGCAGCACCTCCGTTGCCGCCTGCCGGATCAGCGCCGCGCCGTCCGAAGCCCGCTTGTCCGTCTCTGCCACCCACGCCCCCTTGACAGAATTGAGCGCTTGCTCAATCGTGCGCTGAGCAACTGCTCAATACGGAATAGCCGATGTCGGACCCCTCCCGCAACTCTGCTGTCGATCTGATCCGCACCGCGGCACTGATCGGCATCTGCGTGGTGAACCTGCCCTCCCTCGCCTGCCGGGGGCAGCCCTCATGCAGGTCCCCGCCAACCCCGCTGACCGCCTTGCCGCCGATCTGGTGCAGTTGCTGTTCGAGGGGAAGTTCTTCCTTCTCTTCTCCTTCCTCTTTGGCTGGGGGATGCAGGTGCAGATGCAATCCGCCGCCCGGCAGGGACAGAACTTCGCCCCGCGCTATGCGCGCCGTCTGGCTGGTCTGGCGATCCTGGGGTTCTGCACGCCATTTTCGTCTTCACCGGCGACATTCTGGTGCTTTACGCCGTCCTTGGCGCGCTGGCCTGGCCGCTGCGCAACGCCACGCCGCGCCGTCTGGTGCGTCTGGCCATCGCCATGGTCCCGGCGGCACTCCTCGGCCTTGTCCTCCTCGCGGTTCTGGTCGAGGTTGGTCTGCCCGAACCGGACTACTGTGCGTTGGCGCATAGCTTCTGGCAGGCGACACTGATCCGCAGCACCGAATGGCCGCCCACCTTCGTAATCCTGCTCCTCTTCCAAGGCCCCCTTGCGTTCGGCGCGATCCTCATGGGCCTGGCCGCCGCCCAGACCGGGTTCTTCCAGCCTGAGAGCCCCGGACGTCACCTGCTGCGGCGCCGCTTTCCCATGGACCTTGACCATCGGTCTGGCCCTGAACCTGATCGTTGCCCTGTCCCCGATGGACGACTCCCCCCGTGCATTAATCGGGCTTCTGCTCTTGGCACCCGCTGCACCAATCCTGTCAATGGCTTGGTTTCACGGGATTTTATGGTTAGCTGATTGGCTAAGCATACCTGCTGTCCTGCAACGCGCCGGTCAGAATTCGCTGACTGCCTACCTTCTGCAGGGCATCCTTGCCGGGCTGGTCTTTGGCGGGCATGGGCTGGGGCTTTTTGATCAGTTGGGGCAGGCGGTCCTGCTCCCGCTGGCCATTCTGATCGCGCTTCTGGCGATGGTCCTGACCGGCATGATGGCCGGCCGCTGGGGCAGGGGCCCGTTCGAGGCGATCTTGCGCCGCCTCACCTATGGGCCGACCCGCCCCAGATCCGGCCCTTGAAACGAAAAGGCCCGGGCGTCACACCCGGGCCGCACTCATCACACCATGCCGTCCGAACTGCAGGCTCAGGCCCGCAGGTCGAAGCGGTCGGCCTCCATGACCTTGACCCAGGCGTCGACGAAGTCGCAGACGAACTTGCCTGCGTTGTCGTCCTGGGCATAGACCTCGGCATAGGCCCGCAAGATGGAGTTTGACCCGAACACCAGATCCGCCCGCGTTGCCGTCCACTTCACGGTGCCGGTCTTGCGATCAGTCAGCTCATACAGATTGGTCCCCTTCGGCACCCACTTGTAAGCCATGTCGGTCAGGCCGCTGAAGAAGTCGGTGGTAAGCTGACCCACCCGGTCCGTGAACACGCCATGCTGCGTGCCCCCGTGGTTGGTACCGATCACCCGCATGCCGCCGATCAGGCAGGTCATCTGATGCGCCGTCAGGCCCATCAGTTGCGCCCGGTCCAAGAGCAACTCTTCCGCCGTGACCACATAGTCCTTCTTCATCCAGTTGCGGAACCCGTCCGCCACCGGTTCCAGCACGCTGAAGCTGTCGGCGTCGGTCTGCGAGTCCGTGGTATCACCGCGCCCGGCATGGAAGGGCACCGTCACGTCAAAGCCCGCCGCTTTCGCTGCATGCTCGACGCCCACGTTGCCTGCCAGGACGATCACATCGGCCAAGGACGCGCCAGCGGCCAGTGCAATTGGTTCCAAGACCGACAGCACGCGCGCAAGACGGGCGGGCTCATTGCCCTCCCAGTCCTTCTGCGGGGCAAGGCGGATGCGGGCACCGTTGGCCCCGCCCCGGTTGTCCGACCCACGGAAGGTGCGGGCCGAATCCCAGGCCGTCGTCACCATGTCGCTGACGGAAAGGCCTGAGGCCGCGATCTTCGCCTTCACCGCCGCCACGTCCCAGGCGGTAGAGCCAGCGGGAACCGGGTCCTGCCAGATCAGGTCTTCTTGCGGCACCCACGGCCCCAGATACCGAACCTTCGGCCCCATGTCGCGGTGGGTCAGCTTGAACCAGGCGCGCGCGAAGGCATCCGAGAACGCCGCCTGATCCTTGGCAAACCGCTCACTGATGGCGCGATAGGTCGGGTCCATCTTCATCGCCATGTCGGCGTCGGTCATCATCGGCATGCGGCGGATTGTCGGGTCTTCCACGTCAACCGGCATATCCTCGGGCGCGATGTTGATCGGCTGCCACTGGAAAGCCCCGGCGGGGGATTTCACCAGTTCCCAGTCATACTTGAGGAGAAGGTCAAAATACCCGCCATCCCACTTCGTCGGGTTGGCCGTCCAGGCCCCTTCCAGCCCCGAGGTGATGGTGTCGCGCCCAATCGACCGGGCCGCATGCACATTCCAGCCCGTGCCCGCCTCTTCCAGCGCGGCACCCTCAGGCTCGGCCCCGATCAGGGCGGCGTTGTTGTTGCCATGCGCCTTGCCGACAGTGTGGCCACCGGCCGTCAGCGCCACGGTTTCCTCGTCATCCATCGCCATGCGGGCAAAGGTTTCGCGCACGTCATGCGCGGTGCGCAGCGGGTTCGGAACGCCGTCCACGCCTTGCGGGTTGACGTAGATCAGGCCCATCACCACGGCGGCGAGGGGGTTTTCCAGGCTGGTCCGGTCTTCCTTCGACGGATAGCGCTGGTCGGTCAGCCATTCCTTCTCTGACCCCCAGTATACATCCTTTTCCGGGGCCCAGATATCTTCGCGTCCAAAGCCGAAGCCAAAGGTCTTCAGGCCCATGGACTCATAAGCAATCGTCCCCGCCAGCGCCATCAGGTCAGCCCAGGACAGCCGGTTGCCGTATTTCTTCTTGATCGGCCACAGCAGGCGGCGGGCCTTGTCAAGGTTGGCGTTGTCGGGCCAGCTGTTCAGCGGCGCAAAGCGGTGGTTGCCGGTGCCCGCCCCGCCCCGGCCGTCGGCCATGCGGTAGGTCCCGGCGGCGTGCCAGGTCATGCGAATGAAAAGGCCGCCGTAATGGCCCCAGTCGGCGGGCCACCAGTCCTGGCTGTCGGTCATCAGCGCGATCATGTCGCGCTTCAGCGCTTCGAAGTCCAGCTTCTTGACCTCTTCCTGATAGTTGAACCCTGTCAGTGGGTTAACCTTGGTGTCATGCTGGTGCAGGATGTCCAGGTTCAGCGTCTTCGGCCACCAGTCCATCACCGTGGTTTCGGTGGTCGTAATCGCGCCATGTGCCACCGGGCATTTGCCCGAACGGGGAATATCGTTGCCGTCCATCTTGCTCTCCTGATCTGGCTGGATGCACCAAAGGCGCGAAGCCAGCCACGTCCGAAACCGGGGGCCGACGACTCACGCGCTGCATCATGAATGGAATTAACACTCCCGTCCGATAAATGGAATTTTCATTTTCCAATCGTGGCGATATGCTGCGCCTATGACGCAACTGACCATGAAACACCTGCGCTATTTTGAGGCGCTGGCCCGCCACCGCCATTTCGGCCGCGCGGCGGAAGCCTCGGCGATCTCGCAACCCGCCCTGTCGCTGCAGATCAAAGAGCTTGAGGATATCCTTGGCGCGCCCCTTGCCGAACGCGGCCCCCGGCAGATTCGCCTGACTGCGCTGGGGGAAGATGTGGCCCTTCGCGCGCGTGAAGTGTTGCGGTCGGTCGATGAACTCGCCGCTTTGGCCCGCGCCTCGACCGGGCCCCTGTCCGGGCGGCTGCGGCTGGGGATCATCCCGACCATCGCGCCCTATTACCTGCCGCAACTGATCCGCCGCCTTGGCCGGGATTTCCCCGATCTTGACCTGCGCCCGCGCGAGGCGGTGACCCAGCGCCTGGTCCGCGACCTGACCGAAGGGCGGCTTGACCTTGCCCTTGTGGCGCTGCCGGTGTCGGAACCCTCGCTGGTCGAACACCCCCTTTTTGATGAAGAATTCCTTCTGGTCCGCCCCCTTGCCGATGCCGCCAACCCTGTCCCCAGCCTGTCAGACCTCGCCGCAATGCCGCTCCTTTTGCTGGAGGAGGGCCACTGCTTCCGCGACCAGGCCATCGCCGCCTGCAAACTGCCCCGCACCCCGGCGGGTGAGATCATGGAGGGCTCCTCCCTCTCTACCCTCGTTCAGATGGTGGGTGCTGGGATCGGCATCACCCTGATCCCAGAAATGGCCGCAGGGGTTGAGGCGCGGTCGGCCCCCGTTGCCGTCCAGCGGTCGTGGCCAAGCCCCCGCCCCTGGCCGACAGCCACTCGGGCCCTTGAGCTTCG
>JAAUPC010000306.1 GCA_012036325.1 Paracoccaceae bacterium | reverse complement strand
TAAAGCTGCGCGCCGGGCGGCACGTCGCCTCAGGCACCGGCTGGCCGGCCTTGCAGGTGGTGCAGACGTAAACTGTGGTGCCCATCGCAGCCTATCCAATGGCGAGAGGGGCATGGGCCAGAGAGGACGGTTGCCCGCCTTCACCCGGTCGCGGAACACCCCGTCCGCCGGTTTCCTTTGCGCTGGCAGGTCTCCCGGCTTGCGGATACGGGGGGAATTGTCCCCCACGGCCCCCGCCTTCCCGACCTGAAGGGTCAGTGGCAATGGGACCTCTCCGGTCACGGTCGCGGGGGCGGCTGCGCATCGGGTATTCATCCCCTGTCGCATTCCCTCTTCGCCTGTCATAAACAGGAACCAGCGCCAGACCACCTGTGGCGATAGGCCGACCAATGTCAAGGACGCGACCGACCATGACCGACACTGAAGCGACAGTTGACCCCGCAGCCGACCCTGTAGCCGACTTGGCGCGCCATGCGTCAAAGATGGCCAAGAAGAAGGCCGCGCGCGACAAGATCATGGCAGCAAAGGCAGGTGAGAAAGGGTTGATCATCGTCCATACCGGGGCGGGGAAGGGGAAATCCTCCAGCGGGTTCGGGATGATCCTGCGCTGCGTGGCGCATGGGATGCCTTCGGCGGTGGTCCAGTTCATCAAGGGGGCCTGGGATACCGGTGAACGGCGTTTGCTGACGACCCATTTCAGCGACCTCTGCCAGTTCCACGCGATGGGTGAGGGGTTCACCTGGGAGACGCAGGACAAGGCGCGCGACATTGCGGCGGCACGGGCGGGGTGGGAGAAGGCGAAAGAGCTGATCCGCGACCCTGCCATCCGGATGGTGCTGCTGGACGAGATCAACATCGCCCTGCGCTATGACTATCTGGATCTGGCCGAGGTGCTGGAGTTCCTGCAGACCGAAAAGCCGCCACTGACCCATGTCGTCCTGACCGGGCGGAACGCGGCGGAGGGGTTGATTGAGGCGGCGGATCTGGTGACCGAGATGACGCTGGTCAAGCATCCCTTCCGGTCGGGCATCAAGGCGCAGATCGGGGTGGAGTTCTGATATGTCCAGCGTGGACGGAAAACAGAGCCATTATGAATCAACAGGTTGATTGCGGACGTTAGGAACTTGGCAAGGAATGGAGTGAGCAGATGACAGTACGGAAGATCTCAGCCATCGGGTTTTTGCTGGCGCTTTGCGCCACCAGTGCCTGCGCGCCATTGGTGGTGGGCGGGGCGGCCGCGGTCGTTGCGGATGAGGTGATCGAACAGGATCAGGGCGGCGACGGGCTGTTCTGAGGGCGCATGACCTGAAACCGGGGGCCGCCCTCGGGGGCATCGAGCCCCACTCGGGCGGCGCTGCCGGGGAAGAATGATAGGAACCTGTTCCAGCGACCGCCGTCGGACGGGGGCCGCCTGCCCCCGTACCCCCGGGGATATTTGAGCAGAAAGAAAGACATGTCTGGAAGAATCCTGCCACCGGGCGACCCGGTGACAGGGTGTCTTTCCATCTGGCGGTCATCGGCGTCCCCGCCTGTACCGCCCCGTTACCGTGATCGATTCTGATGAACAGGCCATTAACGTTAATGGCTTTCTTTCTGCACAAATATCCTCGGGGGGTGAGGAGCGTCAGCGACGAGGGGGGCAGAAGGCCCCCCTTGCGACGGTGGCGGCGTCAGGGCCTTTGGGGATTGTAGCGCGGGAGGAGATTGGTCACGGCGGGGAACTTCGAACCGGGTCGGCCAGCCTTGGCCGAGGGGGGCCCGGACCAATCTTTCTGCGCCCGTCAGCTTTGCGCTAGGGCAAGGAGCCTGTCGCAGTCCACATGCTGCGCGAGGTGGTCGGCAAGGGCGTCGAGCGTGTCTTCCACGGTCTGGTCGTAGCTGACATTGCCCGGCGTCGCACCAAGGCTGGCGAGGAAAGCGCGGCGGAAGGCGTCTTCGGTGAACATGCCATGGAGGTAGCTGCCCATGACCCTTCCATCGGCGCGGACAGCGCCTTCGGGGTGGCCGTTCACGGTGAACATCGGTTGGGCGCGGTCTGGGCCGTCTGTGCGGCCGAGGTGGATTTCATAGCCACTGACCTTCGTGCCTGAAGCGGGGTGAAGCGCCGTGGTTTCCGTCACCCGTTTGTCGGGGGTCATCACGGTGGTGAGGTCGAGGAGGCCCAAGCCGGGGACGGAGCCGGGTTTGCCCTCGATCCCGTCGGGGTCGGCGATTTCGCGGCCCAGCATCTGGTAGCCGCCGCAGAGGCCGAGGACTTTCGTGCCACGTCGAAGGGCGGCGGCGAGGTCGATGTCCCAGCCTTGGGCGCGGAAGTGGCTTAGATCGGCAATGGTGGCCTTGGAGCCGGGGAGGATGATCAGGTCCGCCTCAACCGGCAGGGGTTGGCCGGGTTTGATGATGCGAAGGGTGACGCCTGGTTCTTGCGCCAAGGGGTCAAGGTCGTCAAAGTTGGCGATGCGGTTCAGGTGGGGGACGGCGATGAGGAAGTCTCCGGTGCCCCTGGTGCCGCCGAGGTCGGCGGCGTCTTCGGCGGGGAGTTTGTGGGCTTCGGCGAACCAGGGGATGACGCCGAGGCCTTGCCAGCCGGTGCGGGCCTCGATCAGGCGGTAGCCATCGTCGAAAAGGCGGGGATCGCCGCGGAACTTGTTGATGAGGAAGCCGCGGATCATGGCGTTGTCTTGCGCGTCAAGGACGGCTTGGGTGCCCACCAGTTGCGCGATGACGCCGCCACGGTCGATATCTCCGGTCAGGATCACCGGGGTGTTGGAGGCTGTGGCGAAGCCCATGTTGGCGATGTCGTTCGCGCGCAGGTTTACTTCGGCCGGGCTGCCCGCGCCTTCGACGATCACAAGGTCAGCGTCGCGCTGCAGGCGGTGGAAGCTGTCAAGGACAGGGGCCATGAGTTGGGGTTTGAGGGCAGCGTAGTCCTTTGCACGGACGGTGGTCAGGCGCTTGCCCTGAACGATGACCTGCGCGCCGGTTTCCGACTCGGGCTTCAGGAGGACGGGGTTCATGTCGACGTGCGGGACGACACCGCAGGCACGGGCCTGCAGGGCCTGGGCGCGGCCGATCTCGCCCCCTGTCGCCACTGCGGCGTTGTTCGACATGTTCTGCGGCTTGAAGGGGCGGACGGTCAGGCCTTGCCTTGTGAAATGGCGGCAGAGGCCTGCGACGAGGAGCGACTTGCCGACGTTCGAACCCGCGCCCTGGATCATGATCTTCATGTGCGGCGCGCCATCAGCCAGAGGAAGAACAGCCCGCCGATCAGGCCGGTGACGACGCCAATCGGCATATCCTCGGGTGCCATCACCACGCGGGCGAGGGTGTCGGCGAGGACGAGGAAGATCGCCCCCAGAAGGGCCGAGAGCGGCAGGACGCGGGCATTGTCGCCGCCTGCGATCAGGCGGACGAGGTGGGGCATCATCAGGCCGACAAAGCCGATGATGCCGGAAAAGGCGACCATGACGCCGGTGATGAGGGCCCCCGCCACGAAGACGGAGAGGCGGAAGCGGGCAACGGGAATGCCGAGGGAGGCGGCGGTCTCATCCCCCAAGGACATTGCGTTCAAGGCGGGGGATTGCGACCAGAGCCAAAGGCCCGCGGGGAGGAGGACGGCGGCGGGGTAGATCAGGTGGCCCCACTGGGCGAGGCCGAGACCGCCGAGCATCCAGAAGACAACGGTGTGGGTGGCTTTCGGGTCGCCAAGGAAGATCAGGATATTGGCCCCGGCCATGATGATGAAGCTGATGGCGACGCCTGCAAGGACGAGACGGTCAGCGCTGGTGGCGCCGGTCAGGCGGGCGGCGGCGAGGACCATGAGGGTGGCGGCCAGCGCCCCCCCGAAGGCCATGAGCGGGACGGTGAGGAGGCCGAGGAAGAGGCCGGTGTGGAGAAGGGCGGCGATGGCGCCGAAGGCCCCTCCGGACGAGATGCCGAGGAGGTGGGGGTCAGCGAGGGGGTTTCTGGTCACCGACTGGAGGGCGGCCCCGGTGATCCCGAGACCTGCGCCGACCAGGGCGGCGAGGAGGGCGCGGGGGGAAGCGGAGTGGTCCCCAGACGATGGCCTCGCGCCCCGGGGTCCAGTCTGGGGGTGACAAGGCCGGTGGTCTGGTGGGCGAGGATGCCCCAGACGGTGTGGAGGGGCACGGCGACGGCTCCGATCGAGACGGCGACGAGGATGGCAAGGAGGAGGAGCGCGCCACCGCCAAGTGCTACGCCCGCGCGGCGGGTGAGGCGGAGGGTCATGGACAGGGAGGGGGCGAAGGGGGTTTCGGTCATGCGCGGCCCCTGGGGGAGGTGCGACGATCATGGGCGGTGAAGGGTAGTGGGGCGCGCTTGTCGATGGCCTTTGGAAGCTTTTCTTTCAGGGAGAGTTCGCGGGTCATCCGGCATGCTCCATCACTGTGCGGGCGGCGTTTTGGCCGGAGAGGAATGCGCCGTGGACGGTGGCGGGATGGTCGGGATGCGTGGCCTCACCGGCGAAGACGAGGCGGCGTCCCAGTCACCCCCGGCGAGCGCGCGGCGGGTGGC
>JAAUPC010000305.1 GCA_012036325.1 Paracoccaceae bacterium | reverse complement strand
TCTCCCTATTTCAACCAGAACACTCAGGCCACCCAGCTCCTCACTCATATTCGGAAATATAACAGCGACCCCCTGAGCCCTGCCCTCAACAATGAAGTAGTGTACAAAAAGATCTTTGGGCAAGCACCGGCCTCCCTTCAGCCCCTCCACGACCTCAGTTCTTACCTCCTGCGCCTACTGGAAAAGTTTCTCGCCCTCGAATCTGTTCTCAGTCAGCCTGTTCTCCTGCAACATCATCTCTCTGAATCCCTGCTGGAACAGGAACGGCATTGGTATTTTCAGAAAGTCTGGGACAAAAGCCACGAGGCACTCAGCCACCCTAACAAGCCGTCTGCTCAGCATTGGCTGGATGCTTATCAAACCTGGGAACAGGGTCTGCGCCATGCCCATTCCCATGCCAGCGCCCATCCCGGCCCCCATCGCCGCGCCCATCGCGCTGCCGGGTTGGCCCATCGCCTCGGCCGCGTTGAACTGCATGTATTTGTTCAGGTCGCCCGCCACCCCGATCGACGTGCGTTTGTCCAACGCTTTTTCTACTTCTTCAGGCAGGCTGATGTTTTCAATGTAGAATTCCGGGATCGACAGCCCGTACTCGCCCACCTGCGGTGCAATCGCATTGGCGATGATCTTGCCCAGATCGGCCGTATTCGCCGCCATGTCCAGAACCGGGATCCCCGATTTCGCCAGCACCGTGGTGGCCGACTGGACAATCACATTGCGGATCTGAAAGCTGATCTCATCGGCGGCAAACTCACCATCCGTGCCGACGACTTCCTGGATGAACTTGCCCGGATCGGTGACCCGCATCGAATAGGTGCCAAAGGCGCGCAGGCGGACCGGGCCAAACTCCGGGTCGCGGGCCATGATCGGGTTTTTCGTGCCCCATTTCTGGTCGTTGAACCGGGTGGTGTTGACGAAATACACCTCGGACTTGAACGGCGACTGGAACCCATGATCCCAGTGCTGCAAGGTCGTCAGGATCGGCAAGTTGTTGGTTTCCAACATGTAAAGCCCGGGGCCGAACACATCGGCCAGCTGGCCTTCGTGGATGAAGACCGCCGCCTGGCCTTCGCGCACCGTTAGCTTTGCGCCCATCTTGATCGCCTGACCGCGCCGGTCAAAGCGCCAGACCATCGTGTCGCGCGTGTCATCCAGCCATGAGATGACGTCGATGAATTCGCCTTTGAGGAAATCGAACACCATGGGACTTCTCCTGCAGAACCTGAGGTCAACTGTCGCCGCCGACAAGGCGGCGCGCAAGGGTTTCGACCACGGGGCGCGCCTCGTCGGCGGTCATGCCAAGCCTGAGGTCGGGGGAATACAACATCCGCAACAACGCTTCATCATGGTCGGTCAACAGCGCGAATTCCTCGTCATCGTTGAAGATCGAAGGGCGCGCGCGGGGGGAATCGTTTGGCAGGCCAAGGCCTTGGGTGATCTCTTCATGGATGCAGGACAGCCGCAACAGATCAGGATGTTCTGCCCGGATCACGGCAAACGCCCCGGTATAGGCGCCTGAGGCGGCTGCCGACTGGGCATAGACCAGACAATAGGTCGTGCGCGGCATGTTGGTGATCCCGGCCACATCCCCGGGCCCAAGGCCAGGGATCGCGGCGCGGATTTCGGGGCCCAGTGCCTCACGCTCATCTTCCGAGACGATGTGGATCAGGAAATTCGGCGCCGCATCGTCCAGCCCCATCGGGTGGCCGGTGATGCTTTGCAGCCGGGCCAGAAAGCTGGCAATCCGGGCGCGATCGGTCGCCTGCCTGTCAGGGGGCACGCTGGCCCCAAAGCGCAGGCCGACGCGGACCGGCACTTCCCAGCGGCGCAGGCGACTGGCGGTCTCTTCCCGCACAAAGCCACCGTTGCCCCGGCGGTATTCGTCATAAAGCGCCACCCGCAGGAAATTCTCGGCCAGCATCCGGTCGGTATAGGGAATGTCCGTTCCGCTGTCGGACCGCAGCAACCCTTGTGACAGAAGGGTCTGCTGCACCTGGGCGAAATAGATCATCGCCGCCGCGCTTTTTTCGGTGGGGCGCAGCAGGGGGGGAGCGGGGGCGGGGACGAGGGGGCACCACGGGTGGTTGCCCCCGCTGCCCAACCGGCACGCAGGCAGAAAGCGCAACAAGGGCAAGGCCCGCCACAAGCGAGGAAAAACTGCGATGACGGGTCATGCCGATGGTCTGATCCTCAGGCGGGATTTGCTTGGGCCGAGGATGCCGGGTTGATCGCCCGCGCCCGGGCCGAGGCGAGGGTGTCGCGCAGTTCCGCCTCCATCTTCACCAGCTCCACCTCAGCCGCCGCACGCCGCGCCTTGCCTTCATCGGCGATGGCCAGGCTTTCGTTGATCGTGGCGATCAGCGTCGCGTTGGCGTTCTTCACCGTGTCGATGTCGAAGACGCCGCGCTCCATCTCCTCCCGCACGACCTTATTGGCGGCCTGCAGGTTTTCGGCATTGGCCTTCAGCAGTTCGTTTGTCAGGTCATTGGCATCGCGCACCGCCTCGGCCGCTTCTTTCGACCGCTGGATCGTCACCGCCTGCGCCAGCTGGGTCTCCCACAAGGGCACGGTATTCACCAGGGTCGAGTTGATCTTCGTCACCAGCGACTTGTCATTTTCCTGCACCAGCCGGATCGACGGCAAAGATTGCATCGTCACCTGGCGCGTCAGTTTCAGGTCATGCACCCGGCGCTCCAGATCATCGCGGGCGGCGCGGATGTCGCGCAATTCCTGCGCGCGGATCACCTGGTCGGCCTCGGGCGCTGCGGCAACTTCAGCCTCTTTCGCCGGAATCACGGTGGCGTCGACATCGGCCAGCTTGGCGGTGCCCGCCGCGATGTAAAGGCCAAGTTCATTATAGAAATCAAGGGTCTTGGCATAAAGGACATCCAGGCTTTTGATATCCTTCAACAGGGTGTGCTCGTGGCTCAACAGCTCGGACGTGATCTTGTCGATCTGGCCCTGCACATCCTCGTACTGTGCCACGAACTCGGCAAAAGGGGCGGCCCGGCCCAACAGCTTTTCCCACCAGCTGGCCTCGCGCCGCAGGTCCAGCTCATCCACCGAAAAGCCGCGGATCGTGGTCACGATCTTGCGCAAGCTGTCACCGGCGGGACCCACGTCCTTGTTCTTTACATCTTGCAACATTGCCTGGCTGATGACCTGCAATTCCGATTGCGCCGAAGACCCGAAAGCGATGATCGACTGGGTGTTCGACAGGTCCACCTCGGCCATGCGCTGGCGGATCGCTTCGGCCTGCGGCGGGGCTGCGGCCTCAAGCGGGACGACTTCCGCCATCGGTTCGGGCAGGATCACGGCGGTGACCTTCTCCACCTCGGTCAGAAGGGTGGCGGCGCTGGATTGTACGGTGTCGGACATCGGGGTTCCCCTTGGTCAATGGTCAAGCTTGAGACGGTCGCGCAGCACCGCAATCTCTACATCAAGATCGCTGCGGTTGTTTGACAGAAAGGCAGTGGTCTTCTGGGCGAAGGTGGTTTCCAGATCGGCAAGCAGCGCCTCATAATCGCTGCGGGCGCTGGCGTCCCGGGTCTGGGCATAATGGTCGGCGAACTTGACCGTCGCGTCGTGCGCACCCATCAGGTAGACCGACAGATACTTCCGCGCGGCCGTCAGATCGCCTGGATCGCCTTCGATCGTGCGGAACAGGCCGCGGGCAGCACTGGCGAAACTGTCTACCCGCCGCTCAAGCGCGCGGTCCCCGGCGCGCAGGATGGCGTCCTTCATCGCAGAAAGATGCGACTCGCCTTCCTCAACCGCCTTGGCGACGCGGCCGGTCTGGAAGGCGTCAATGCCCTCCATCCCCTTGTCGGCCAGGGGATCAAGGCCAAAGGTCATCAGATGCAGGCCCGCGCCGACAAGGCATAAGGGCGGGATAGACCAGCCCAAGGTCGGCAATCACCCCGCCGACCGCGAGCGCCCCCCCTGTCAGGACCGCCCCGGCGAGTTTGCGCGGAAAGGCCGGGCGGCGGGCAAGCTTGCGGGCGTTGAAGGCGGCTTCGGCCATAAGACCCTCGCGCGTGGTAAATGCGGACAAGACCAGAAGGCCCCCGGCGGCAAGGCCCATGAGTATCTCGCGCGGGCCATCGCCAAAAGCGGGGAACAGGAACAGGAAAGCCGACAGGAACAGCACCGTGCAGCGCCACAGCCCTATGGGCCGGGGCGTGGCCTCGGTCCGGGCGCCTTCAACCGGGCGGTTCCCGCTGGGGGAATACTTGCCGCCGAAACGCTCGGCCATCATGCGCCCCCAAACATCAAGACCCGCCCGACCAGGCCACATAGGCGACCAGCGCCAAGAGCAGGAAGAACGAAAGGTTGCGCAATCCGGTTCCCGACAAGATGGCCCCCGTTTCAGGTCAGTGCTGCCGCAAGCTTAGCCGATGGCCCCCGCCCATGCCAGCGGCGACGGGGGGGAATAGGCAGCAATCTTCCCCCTGGCATTCGCCGATCCCGAAGACGCTTGACGGTCAATCCTTGCGGGGACGCGGCGGGCGTTTTCGGCCCCGTCCGGGGGTCGAGTCCGGG
>JAAUPC010000304.1 GCA_012036325.1 Paracoccaceae bacterium | reverse complement strand
ATCTCGATCGCCGGCGACGCGACCGACACCTGCTGCCCGACAATCGCGCGCAGAAGGGCGGCGAACCCGTCTTCCTCGCGCCGCAAGGGCAGATCGCCGACCAAAGGAAGCGCCCGGGCAAAGGCCGGTTCCTGCGCGGCAAGCCAGGCCGCGCCTTCGGCGACACAGTCAAGAGAATGGATGATGCGGCCTACCATGGCCTCTTGTCTCAATCCCCGCCAGAAGAGGCAACCGCTCATTGCATCTTGCCCTGAGGACTGCAGGCTCGTACCGATGGCGCATGACCAATGACGCCCTCGCAAAACGTAACGTTCTCGTTCTGGTCGCAGCCCAGGCTATCCTTGGCGCGCAGATGCCGATGATCTTCACCATCGGGGGCCTTGCCGGATCCTCGCTTGCGCCGAATCCCTGCTGGGCCACGCTGCCGATCACGATGACGGTGATCGGGTCGATGCTGACCGCCACGCCGATCTCGGCGCTTATGCAACGTCACGGCCGTCGCGTGGGCTTTGTCATCGGGGCGCTTGGCGGGGCGCTTGGGGCGGCGATCGGGGCTTACGGGCTGTCCTCGGGCAGCTTTCTTCTTTTCTGCATCGGCGCGCTTTTCACCGGCATCTACATGTCGGCACAGGGCTTTTACCGCTTTGCAGCGGCTGACACCGCATCAGACGCCTTCCGCCCCAAGGCGATCAGCTGGGTCATGGCGGGCGGGCTTTTGTCGGCAGTGGTCGGGCCGCAACTGGTCAAGGTCACCTCGGACCTGATGGCGGTGACCTTTCTGGGCAGCTACTTGGCGGTCATCGCCCTGAACCTTGTGGGGATGTTCCTGTTTGCCGGTCTTCAAATCCCGAAACCCACCCCTCCGGCGCCTGGGGCCATGATCGGGCGCAGCCGGGCCGAGCTGATCCGCAACCCGACCATCGCCGTCGCGATGATCTGCGCCACTGTGTCCTATGCGCTGATGAACCTGGTGATGACCTCGTCACCGCTTGCCGTGGTCGGCTGCGGCTTTAGCACCGGCAATGCGGCGGATGTGGTCACAGCGCATGTGCTGGCGATGTATGCGCCCAGCTTCTTTACCGGCCACATCATCGCGCGCTACGGGACCGAGAGGGTGATCGCCCTTGGCCTGACGATCCTTGCCGCTGCCGGGGCCGTCGCCATGGCAGGGGTAGAGCTAGAGAATTTCTTCATCGCCCTGATCCTGCTGGGGATCGGCTGGAACTTCGGCTTCATCGGGGCGACGACCATGCTGACCAGCGCCCAACGGCCTGAGGAGCGTGGCCGCCTGCAAGGTTTGAACGACCTTGTGGTGTTCGGTGGCGTGACGATGGCCAGCTTTTCCTCGGGCGGGTTGATGAATTGCGCAGGTGGTTCGGTGCAGGCTGGCTGGCAGATGGTCAACCTTGCGATGCTGCCCTTCCTGGTGCTGGCCGGGGGCGCGCTGATCTGGCTTTGGCTGCGACCGCAGGACATGCGGGCCTGACGGGGCGGCTACCAGCGCCGCGAAACCGCCTGCCACAACAGCCGCCCACGGCGTTGAAACTCGGTCAGTTGCAAGGGTGCGGTGCGTCCGTCAACTGCCTGCTGCAACAGACCTTCAGTCTGCCAGCCCGCAAGCAAGGCCGGGGCCACGTCTTTCGGCACCAGCTTTCGCCCTGCCCGCGCCATGGCCAGCTTGTCCAACCCTTGCCGTGCCAGATCAGGGGCGCTGACCCCGTCCGGCAAAGGCCGACGGCCCCGCGCCAAAAGTTCGGGCACAGCGCGCAAGTAGAAGGCGGACGCCGTCGCCCAGCCATAGGCCCGCACCGTCACTTCCGCCGTATCCGGCGCACCAAGCGCCCGGGCCGCAAGCCACATCAACCCAGCGCCGGTGTCTTCCAGATAGTCATCGAGGGACTCGTGTGCTTCCTTGTGGATGTCCCAACGCCGGGCAGCGATCAGGCGGTCCAGCACGTCTATCGGCAGGCCGAAATCCTGGATCACCGCATGGAGCGGCCCCGCAACCTCATGCGCGCGGGCGGCCCCTGACCCCGCGTTTTCCACCACATCGCGCCACCACTGCAGCCGCATTTCGGCGATCAACGGTTCTTCGGTGACCCAAGGCGCACGGGCAACCTCAAGGTTGAAGGCGTAAAGCGGGAACAGTTGCGCGCGGGCATCGACGGGTGCGGCCATTACAGCCAGAAACCTGTCCGGGTCACCGCGTTGCACAAGGGCGGCGCAGGCGGCGACGGTCATTCCGGCACCGCGACGCAGACAAGGTAGCCATACTGTGTCCCGTGCCGCCGCCAAAGCGCGATTTCGGCGCGAAAAGCCGCTGCCATGGCCCGCGTGTCAGGCTCAGCGGCGGTTTCCGCGATGGCTAGTCGTGGCTCGAGGGGCAGGTAGTAGTCTGCCCAAGCCTGGTCGGGCATCCAGAAGGTCTCAGCAACGCGAAAGCCCGCGGCTGCAACCTCATCCCGCAGCGCGGCGGCGTTGCGAAGGGGCACACCTTCGTTGGCAAAGAACTCGGCCAGCTCCGGGGCGATGGCTTCGCTGGCGCTCAAGGCATCACGGGTGGCGGGTGGTCCATTCCCGCGCAGCACCAGATCGCTGAACGCAACCCGCCCGCCTGGGGCAAGATGCGGACGCCAGGCGCAAAGGGCTGCGGCGACGCCCAGGTTGTAGATCGCCCCGCCCGACCAGATCAGATCGAACGGTCCGCCTGACGGATTGGCCATGTCGCCGCAGACCGCACGCGCGTGCGGAAAGGCTTTGGCGACATGCGCAACAAAATCCGCGGCGGTGTCCACTGCCACAACCCGCGCCCCCGGGACTGCGGCGCAGAGAGCGGGCAGGTCAGCCCCCCGCCCGCAGCCCGCATCAAGCACTGCCGCCCCTGAGGCCACCCCCGCGCAAACCCGTGCCACGCTGGCGGCATCGCCTGGGGCGCAGCGATCAAGGCCGTCAAAGAGGTCGATGATGGTCATGCAACCGCCACCGGCGCGCCGACATCCCGGATCAGCTTCCACTGGATCGCGTCAAGAAGCGCTTCGAAACTGGCGTCGACGATGTTCGCGCTGACCCCGACGGTGGACCAGCGACGGCCCTGCCCGTCTTCGCTGTCGATGATGACGCGGGTGACCGCTTCGGTCCCGCCATTGGTGATGCGGACCTTGAAATCCACCAGTTTCATGTCGTCGATGCAGGCCTGATAAGGGCCAAGGTCCTTGCCAAGCGCCTTGGCCAGCGCGTTGACTGGGCCCCGGTCCGACCCGACCTCATCCATGCTGTCCGAGACGGACATGTTCTTGCGGTCGCCGATCTTGACCACCACCACGGCCTCAGAGAGGCTGACCATGCGGTCGTATTTGTTTTTCCGCCGCTCCACCGTGACGCGGTAACGTTTCACTTCGAAGAACTCGGGGCAGAGCCCGAGCTCGCGCCGGGCGACGAGTTCAAAGCTGGCCTGCGCGCCGTCATAGGCGTAGCCTTGATCCTCCCGCTCCTTGACGACCTCGATGATCCGGCCAAGGCGCGGGTCTTTCGGGGTAACCTCAAGGCCGGCCGCCTCAAGCCTTGCCCGCAGGTTTGACTGACCGGCCTGATTGCTCATCGGGATGACGCGTTCGTTGCCGACCAGCGCAGGGTCGATGTGTTCGTAGGTCGTCGGGTCCTTCAGGATCGCGCTGGCATGGAGGCCCGCCTTGTGGGCAAAGGCGCTGGCGCCGATGTAGGGGGAGGATCGCAGGGGCACGCGGTTCAGGATATCATCCAGCATGCGGCTGGTTTTCAGCAGGCCGGCCAAAGCCCCTGTCGTGACGCCGGTCTGGTAGCGGCTGGCGTAGGGCTCCTTCAGCAGGAGCGTCGGGATCAGCGTGGTCAGATTCGTGTTGCCGCACCGCTCCCCCCAGCCCGTTCAGCGTGCCCTGGATCTGCCGCGCGCCCGCATCGACGGCGGCGAGGGAGTTGGCGACGGCGTTGCCGGTGTCATCATGGCAATGGATGCCGAGCCGGTCGCCGGGGATGCCCGCAGCGATGACCTCGCCCGTGATGCGGCCGACCTCGGCCGGAAGGGTGCCGCCGTTGGTGTCGCAGAGGACCGATCCAGCGGGCCCCGGCGTCGAGGGCGGCGTGCAGGCAAGAGAGGGCGTAGCCGGGGTTGCTGCGGTAGCCGTCAAAGAAATGCTCGGCGTCGAACAGGGCCTCGCGGCCTTTGGCGATGAGGTGGCGGAGCGAGGAAGCGATGGCTTCGCAGTTTTCGTCGAGGGTGACGCCAAGGGCGGTGGTGACTTGGAAGTCGTGGGTCTTGCCGACGAGGCAGACGGCGGGGGTGCCTGCATTCAGGACGGCGGCGAGGGTGTCGTCATTTTCCGCCGAGCGGCCGACGCGGCGGGTCATGCCGAAGGCGGTGAGGGTGGACCTCAACGCGGGGGGGGCGGCGAAAAAGTCAGAGTCGGTGGGGTTGGCCCCGGGCCAGCCGCCCTCGATATGATCGACCCCAAGGGCATCGAGCGCGCGGGCGATCTGGACCTTTTCGGCGGTGGAAAACTGGACGCC
>JAAUPC010000303.1 GCA_012036325.1 Paracoccaceae bacterium | reverse complement strand
GTCGAAACGGGTGGGCGCCCTCAGCGGGCTGATGCCGTTCCTGCGGCCCTACAGCGGTTTGTTGATCCTGGCCCTGCTGGCGCTGGTGCTGACGGCATCGGTCAGCCTGATCCTGCCCTTGGCGGTGCGCCGGGTGGTCGACGGCTTCAACACAGGCGATGCGGCCCTTCTGGACCAGTATTTCATGGCGGCGCTGGTGATTGCGGCGCTTTTGGCGCTTGGGACGGGCTTGCGCTATTACCTTGTCACCCGGCTGGGCGAGCGGGTGGTGGCCGACATTCGCCGCGCCCTGTTTGACCGGGTGCTGGGCATGAGCCCGGCGTTCTTTGAGCGGATCATGACCGGCGAGGTGCTGAGCCGGATCACCACGGATACCACGCTGATCCTGTCGGTGATCGGATCTTCCGTCTCCATCGCGCTGCGCAACTTGTTGATGCTGATCGGCGGGCTGGTGATGTTGATGCTGACCTCGGGCAAGCTGACGGGGTTGGTCTTGCTGATCGTGCCCGCGATCATCGTGCCCATCGTGGTCTTGGGGCGGCGGCTGCGGCGGCTGAGCCGGGAGAACCAGGATTGGATTGCGTCTTCGTCCGGTTCGGCCTCTGAAGCGTTGAGTTCGGTGCAGACCGTGCAGGCCTTCACCCATGAGGCGCAGACCCGCGCGGCCTTTGCCGAGGTGACGGAGAAATCCTTTGGGTCGGCGCGGACCCGGATCAAGACCCGCGCCGTGATGACGGTGATCGTGATCTTCCTGACCTTCGCCGGGATTGTCGGCGTCCTTTGGATCGGCGCGCGGGATGTGCGGCAGGGCGCGATGACGGTGGGTGAGCTGATCCAGTTCGTGATCTATGCCGTGATGGTGGCGGGGGCTGTCGGGGCCCTGTCGGAGATCTGGGGCGAATTGCAGCGCGCGGCGGGGGCGACGGAGCGGCTGGTGGAGCTTCTCAACACCGATGACGCGGTGCAGGACCCGGCCCGCCCGGTGGCCCTGCCCCGGCCGGTACGGGGTGAGATTGCGTTTGAAGGCGTGACTTTCCGCTATCCGACGCGGCCTGACACCAGTGCGTTGAACGGTGTTTCCCTGCATGTCCGCCCCGGTGAGACTGTGGCGCTGGTCGGGCCTTCGGGGGCGGGCAAGACCACGATCCTGCAGCTTCTGATGCGGTTTTATGACCCGCAGTCGGGGCGGATCACGCTGGACGGGATCGACCTTGCCGCGATGATCCGCAGCGATTTCCGGGGTGCCATCGCAATGGTGCCGCAGGACCCGGTGATCTTTGCCACCTCAGCCCGGGAAAACATTCGTTTTGGCCGCCCGGGGGCAACGGATGCCGAGGTGGAGGAAGCCGCGAAAGCGGCCGCGGCGCATGACTTTTTGACCGCCTTGCCCCAAGGCTATGACAGTTATCTGGGTGAGCGCGGCGTCATGCTGTCGGGCGGGCAAAAGCAGCGGGTGGCGATTGCCCGCGCGATCCTGCGCGATGCGCCGATCCTGCTTCTGGACGAAGCCACCAGCGCCCTGGACGCCGAAAGCGAACGCGCGGTGCAGGCAGCGGTAGAGCGGTTGTCGCAAGGGCGCACCACGCTGGTCGTGGCGCACCGACTGGCCACGGTGAAACGGGCTGACCGGATCGTCGTTTTTGATCATGGCCAGATCGCCGCCATCGGCACGCATGACGCGCTGGTGGCTGAAGACGGGCTTTACGCCCGGCTGGCACGGCTGCAATTCACCGACGGGGCTGTCTGACGTTGCGTTGCCTTTCGGTGGGGTCAGACAATCAGGCTTCACAAATGCTGGCTTGATCCCCATCTTGGCCCGAAGCCCTCGGCAACAGCGGGCACCAGGACCATAGGGGAGGATCTGATGAACAAGTTCGCCACCGAAGCGGATGTGCGCTCGATTGAGGCCGAGGCCGATTGGTCCCAGCGTGACCGCGCCCGGTCGATGTACGAATTCCTGAGCCGCGCCAAGGCCGCGCATGGCCAGCGCCCGGCATTCAGCTATCAGTTCTTTCCGGACCGAAGACCAAGTCCGTCACGCTGACCTGGTCTGACCTCCACGGTCAGGTGACGCGGGCGGCGAACCTTTTCCGCAGCCTTGGGGTCGGGGAAAAGGACGTGGTGGCCTATATCATGCCGAACGCCCCGGAAACCGCGATCACGCTTCTGGGCGGGGCGGTGGCGGGGATCGTGAACCCGATCAACCCGCTCTTGGAGCCGGAAAAGATCAGCGCCATCCTGCGCGAGACCGGGGCGAAGGTGGTGGTCACCCTGAAGGCCTTCCCGAAGACCGACCTGCCGCAAAAGGTGGCCGAGGCAGTGAAATACGCCCCGAACGTCAAGACCGTGCTGGAGGTGGACCTTGTGCCCTACCTTTCCGGTCTAAAGAAGCTGATCGTGCCCTTGGTCCGGCCAAAGAACCCCTCCAGCCACAGCGCCGATATCCGCGACTTCCGGGCTGAAGTGGCCAAAATGCCCGCCGACCGGCTGACCTTTGCCGATGGGGTGGAAGACCGCGTCGCCGCCTATTTCCATACCGGCGGGACCACGGGCATGCCCAAGGTGGCCCAGCACAAGGTGTCGGGCATGGTCTATAACGGCTGGCTGGGGGCAAACCTTCTGTTCAAGCCGACGGATGTGGTGATCTGCCCCCTGCCCCTGTTCCACGTCTTTGCGGCCTATCCGATCCTGATGTCGATGATCGCCTCCGGGGCGCATGTGGTCTTTCCGACGCCGCAAGGGTACCGTGGCGA
Source organism: Paracoccaceae bacterium (assembly GCA_012036325.1). Lineage (GTDB taxonomy): Bacteria > Pseudomonadota > Alphaproteobacteria > Rhodobacterales > Rhodobacteraceae > Tabrizicola. The sequence continues at coordinate 1,797 of JAAUPC010000303.1, read as the reverse complement.
AGGGGTGTTCGACAACTTCTGGAAGCTGGTCGAACGCTGGAAGGTGACCTACATGATCACCGTGCCGACGGCGCTTGCCGCCCTGATGCAGCGGCCGGTAGATGCCGATATCTCAAGCCTGAAGAACGCGTTCTCCGGCTCCTCCCCCCTGCCGATCGAGCTTTACAACCGGTTCAAGAAGGACACCGGGATTGACATCGTGGAAGGCTATGGCCTGACGGAATGCACCTGCCTTGTGTCGATCAACCCGCCGGAAGGGGCCAAGAAGATTGGCTCGGTCGGCCTGCCCTTCCCCTATACCCAGGTGCGCATCCTGACGAGCGAGGGCGCCATCGGGTTCCGCGAATGCGCGGTGGATGAGGTGGGGGAAATCTGCATTTCGAACCCCGGGGTGTTTGAAGGGTCAACTTATACCGAGGCCGACAAGAACAAGGAGTTGTTCGCCGATGGCCGGTTCTTGCGGACAGGTGACCTGGGCCGGATCGATGCAGATGGGTATCTCTTCATCACCGGGCGGGCGAAGGATCTGATCATTCGCGGCGGCCACAACATTGACCCCGCGATCATCGAAGAGGCGCTGATGGGCCACCCGGCCGTGGGCTTTGTCGGCGCCATCGGCCAGCCCGATGCCCATGCGGGCGAGCTTCCGATTGCCTATGTCGAGCTGGTGAAGGGGGCGACGGCCTCGGTCGATGATCTGATGACCTATGCCGGCAAGCATATCCACGAACGCGCGGCCTTGCCGAAGTATATCGAAGTGCTGCCGGAACTGCCGAAAACCGCCGTGGGCAAGGTGTTCAAGCCCGATCTGCGGCGGCTGGCGATCACCCGGGTCTATGACTCGGCCTTGGCCGAGGCGGGCATTCCCGCGCGCGTGGACAGCGTGCATGAAGACAAGAAGCGCGGGCTTGTGGCCAAACTGAACCGCACCGCCCCGGTTGAGGATGCCGCAGTGGCAGCCGTTCTGGGCCAGTTCAGCAACGCCTGGGACTGGAACAGCTAAGCCCGCACCATCCCGGACAGGGTTCAGGCAGATGACAGCAAGTTTCATTTGCCTGAATCGGCGCATGGCGCGACAAGCAGTTTGGGAATGGAATCTGGGACAAAAAGAATGACTTTTCGCATGGGATTTGTCGCGGCCGTCATGGCCGTGGTGGCGGGCACTGCCGGGGCGCAAACCTCGGAGGTGCTGTTTTCGCACAAGCACTGGCAGGTAGAGATTGTCGGCTGGGAAGATGGCTCCATCGGCTGCGTGGGCCAGGTCTCGGCGCCGGGGGAAAGCTTTTCGGTCTGGACCTTCCCGGACGGCGCGGTGCAGCTGCAGTTCTATTCCAGCGCCTGGCAGTTTGGCGAAGGCGATACCGCCGACCTTGAAGTGCAGATCGACCGGCGCGCACCGTGGAGCCTGACCGGAGCCGAGCTTTACCAGAACTCGGTCCTGTTCTACCTGCCCGATGACAAGGCAGGGGTGAATTTCATCGTCGAGGTGGCGCGGGGCAATCGGCTTTACCTGCGGTCGGCGGATGGGTCGGACGTGCAGAATTACTCGCTGGCGGGTTCGCGGGCGTCGATCGATGCGCTGATCGAATGCGGCAATGTGATTGGTCGGGCAAATTCGGGCAATCCGTTCAACTGATTACGGCGCGTCGGTGTCCATCCAGATGGTCACCGGCCCGTCGTTCACCAGACTGACCGCCATATCCGCCCCAAAACGCCGGTGCCACCGGGACGCCTTCCGGCCCGCCAGGCTGGGCGGCGAAGGTGCGAGATACAGCTTTTCGCCCAGATTCACGGCGC
>JAAUPC010000302.1 GCA_012036325.1 Paracoccaceae bacterium | reverse complement strand
ATGGCATGGCCGGGGTGTTTGACCTGACCGTCAACCGCTCGGGCCGCCTTGCCATTGAAGGCCCGAACGGGCGCGAATGGGATGTGACCGTGCTGCCCGATGGCCTGCCCAGCATTGCTGTCTCAGGCAACATGGGCCGCGAGGCGGATGGACGTTTCACCCAGGGCTTCACCGCGACGGATGACTATGGCGTGGTCGCAGGCCGCGTGACCATCAGCCTGGACATGGGCCAGATCGACCGCCGCCATGGCCTGATCCCCGACCCCGAGCCGGTTGAGGCGGTGACGCTTGACCTGCCGATGCCCCTTTCGGGTGAGCGGACTGAGATCACCGAAACGCTGATCGACGATCTATCGAAACACGTCTTCGCCAACTTGCCGGTGACCATGGTTTTCGCTGCCGTTGACGCGGCAGGGCAAGAGGGCACCTCGGCCCCCTATGCCGTCACGCTGCCGGGCAAGCGGTTCTTTGACCCGCTGGCCGCCGCGCTGATCGAAATGCGGCGCGATATCCTGTGGAACCGGATCAACGCCCCCCGCGCGGTGCAGATCTTGAAAGCCGTGACAAACGCCCCGGAAGGTTTCATCCGCCACGACCGCGCCTTCCTGCGCCTGCGCGTCCTGATGCGCGCGCTTGAGGCGACCGAGGCAAGCCTTTCGGTGGAAGACCGCGACCGTTTTGCCGAAGAGCTGTGGACCATCGCCCTCATGGTCGAGGAAGGAAATCTGCAATCCGCGTTTGACCGCCTGCAGCGCGCGCAAGACCGCCTGCAAGAGGCGATCGAGAATGGTGCCTCGCAGGAAGAGATTGACCAGCTGATGCGCGAAATGCAGCAAGCGCTGAACGAATACATGCGCGAACTGGCCGAAGAATCACAGCGCAACCCGGGTGATGAGCAGCAGCAAGGCCAGATGCAGGGCCAGATGATGTCGGGCGACCAGCTGCAGGAAATGCTGGATGAACTCCAGCGCCTGATGGAAGAAGGCAAGACGGCTGAGGCGGCTGAACTGATGGAACAGCTGCGCCAGCTGATGGAAAACATGCAGGTCGTCCAAGGCCAGGGTGGGCAAGGCCAGGGTCAGGGCAGCCCCGGCCAGCAGGGCATGCAGGAATTGGGCGAGGCGCTGCGCGATCAGCAGGAACTCTCGGACGACGCCTACCGCGACATGCAGCGCGGCGAGGGTGGTCAGCAACCGGGGCAAGAGCCTGGCCAAGAGCAAGGCCAGAACGGGCAAGAGCCGGGTGACCAGCAGGGCGAAGGCCAGCAACCCGGCGATCAGGCTGGCAATGGCGGCGAAGGCAACCTGACCGACCGCCAGCGTGGCCTGCGCGAACGGCTGAATGACTTGCAGGGTGGCGAATTGCCGGGCGATGGTACGGAACAGGGCGAAGAGGGCCGCCGCAACCTCGACCGCGCCGGTCGCGCGATGGAAGAGGCCGAGGAGGCCCTGCGCCGCGGGGATCTTGACGGCGCGCTTGACCGCCAGGCCGAAGCGATGGAAGCCATACGCGACGGGTTGCAGGACTTTGGCGAGGCGCTGGCGCAGGAACAACGCGAACAGCGCGACGGTCAGGAAGGCCAGGACTTCGGCAGCGCCGACCCGAATGGCCGTGATCCCCTTGGCCGTGAGCCGGGCGACACCGCGCGGATCGGGTCGGACCAGAACATGGTGCAGAACGACCCCAACGCCCGCGCGCAAGAACTTCTGGATGAAATCCGCCGTCGCTCGGGGGATCTCAGCCGTTCGGGTGAGGAACTGGATTACCTCAAGCGGCTGTTGCAGCTGTTCTGACCCCAGCCCGGCACGCGCTCCGGAATTTTTGAAAATTCCGGTTCGGAGCCTTTGAAGGCTCCGGTCCGATTTCTTTGAAGAAATCGGGAGCGGGCGGCCGAGGACAGGGCAACTTCTTGCGGGCATCCCCGTTCCGGGCCATGGTCATCGCCATGAACGCCCCAATGCAAGACCGTCTCATCGCCCTGGATCTGGCCCGCACCTTGGCCATTGTCTGCATGGTGATCTTCCACTTCACTTTTGATCTGGCGATGTTCGGCTTCATCGCGCCAGACACGATGGTGCAGCCCTTCTGGTACTACTTCGCCCGGATGATCGCCGGGACCTTCCTGTTCCTGTCTGGCGTCAGTCTCTGGCTCGCGCATGGGCAAGGGGTGCGCTGGCCCGCCTTCTGGACCCGGTTTGCCAAGGTCGCTGGGGCGGCCGTCGTTGTGACCATTGCCAGCATCTGGTTTGTCCCGGGTGGCACCATCCTTTTCGGCATCCTTCATGCCATTGCCGCTGCCAGCCTTCTGGGCCTGATCGCCCTGCGCCTGCCCTGGCCCGTGACCCTTGCCCTTGCTGCGGTGATCTTCGCTGCCGCCTGGGGGCCACGCTTCCCGGCCTTCGACCCCCTTTGGCTGGTCTGGACCGGCCTTGCCGAAAGCCGCCCGATGATGGGCGACTATGTCCCCCTTGTCCCCTGGGCCGCCCCCGCTCTGGCTGGGGTCGCCGCGGCCAAAGCGCTGCGGATCGACCGTTGGCGCGGCAGCGCGCCCACCGCGGCTCTTCGGGCGATCAGCTTTCCGGGCCGACACTCGCTGATCATCTACCTGATCCACCAGCCGATCCTGATCAGCCTTTTCAACGCTTATGGCTGGGCGTTCCGGGGCTGACCCCGCTTCCCCTTTTCCTGCCATTGCGCTAAGCCCCATCCCGCACCCCAAAGGGACCCGATCCGATGAAATTCACCCTGTCCTGGCTGAAAGATCACCTTGAGACCGAAGCGACGGTTGAGGCGCTGACCGAAGCGCTGACCGACCTTGGGCTGGAGGTGGAGGGGATCGAAGACCCTGCCGCCGCATTGGGCGCTTTCCGCATAGCCCGTGTGATTGAAGCCGTGCAGCACCCCAACGCCGACCGCCTGCGCGTCTGCCGGGTGGAAACCTTCCCCGACGGCCCTGGTGGCCGCACGGAAGAGGTGCAGGTGGTGTGCGGCGCGCCCAATGCCAAGACCGGGCTTGTGGGTGTCTTCGCCCCCCCCGGCACGCATGTTCCCGGCACCGGCGTTGACCTGAAGCCCGGCAATATTCGCGGCGTGGACAGCAATGGGATGCTCTGTTCGGAACGCGAACTCATGCTGTCGGACAACCATGACGGCATCATCGAGCTGCCCGCCGATGCGCCGCTTGGCGTGCGCTACATCGACTATCGTGGCGTCAATGACCCCGTGGTTGATATCAAGGTCACCCCGAACCGCCCCGATGCGCTTGGCATCCACGGCATCGCGCGTGACCTGGCCGCGCGGGGGATGGGGCGGCTGAAACCGATCACTGCGACCCCGATCAAGGGCACCTTCCCCACGCCCATCGGCGTAACCATTGACCCAGCGCTCAAGGCCAAAGGCTGCCCCCACTTCGCCGGCCGCCTGATCCGGGGCGTCAAGAACGGCCCCTCACCTGACTGGATGCAGGCGCGGTTGAAGGCGCTTGGCCTGCGCCCGATCTCGGCCCTTGTGGACATCACCAACTACTTCACCTTCGGCCTGAACCGCCCGCTTCACGTTTTCGACGCGGCCAAAGTCCAGGGCAACCTGATCATCCGACCCGCCCAAACCGGTGAGACGCTGCTCGCGCTGGATGGCAAGACCTACACCCTGTCCGAAGGCCAGATGGTCATCGCTGACGACCACGGCCCGGAATCGCTGGCCGGGATCATGGGCGGCGAAGCCTCGGGCTGTTCGCCCGAAACCACCGATGTCTTCCTGGAAAGCGCCTTCTGGGACCCGATCACCATCGCCGCGACCGGGCGGGCGCTGAAGATCAACTCTGACGCGCGCTACCGGTTCGAACGGGGCGTCGATCCGGCCTTCACCCTGCCGGGGCTGGAACTTGCGACCCAGATGATCCTTGACCTTTGCGGCGGTGAGGCGGGAACGATCGTGCAGGATGGCGCGCCGCCAGACACCACCCGGATCTACCAGTTGAACCCCGCCCGCGTGGTCAGCCTTGTCGGCATGGACATCCCCGAAGCCACCCAACGCGCCACGCTTGAGGCTTTGGGCTTCAAGATTGATGGCAATGCGGTCACCCCGCCGTCCTGGCGCCCCGATATCCTGGGCGACGCCGACCTGATCGAAGAGGTCGCCCGCATCGCCAGCCTGACCAAGCTCCAAGGCGCGCCCATGGCCCGCAGCCTGCCCGGCGTGCCGTGCCCGATCCTGACGCCACTGCAGGTGCGCGAACGCACCACCGCCGCACCATCGCGGCCTTGGGTTACAACGAATGCGTGACCTACAGCTTCATCGACGCCAAGGCGGCGGCCCTGTTCGGCGGTGGCTCTGATGCCGTTCGGGTCGACAATCCGATCTCGTCCGAAATGTCGCATCTGCGGCCTGACCTTCTGCCCGGCCTTCTGGCCGCCGCCGCCCGCAACCAGGCGCGTGGCTTCATGGACATGGCCCTCTTCGAGATCGGCCCCGCCTTCAGTGGTGGCGAACCCGGCGACCAGCACCTGCAAGCCGCAGGCCTTCTGATCGGCGCGGCCGCTGCGAGGGACCCCCACGGTTCGC
>JAAUPC010000301.1 GCA_012036325.1 Paracoccaceae bacterium | reverse complement strand
CCCAATAGGAATTTGGCGACGATGTTGTGTCCGCCATGTGTTGCTACTTCCCTGCTTCCGTTTTTCCGCCCTCCCGCATGCGGGAACGACGGGCCCCTCCCCGTCAGGCTGAGACGCGCCCCACGATACCAGCCAGCATGGAGCGGACACCGGCGATGGACCCCATTGCCGGCACCCGTTCCAGCACTGACTGGCACTCGTAATGCGTGATCAGCGGTGCCGTCTGGGCGTGATAGGCCTGCAGCCTTTCGCGCACAGTTTCGGCGTTGTCGTCGGCCCGGCGCTTGAAACCGGTGCCGCCGCATTTGTCGCAAACACCCGCTTTCGCGGGCTGTTTGAACTCGTCATGATAGCCTTCACCGCAGCCGCCGCAGGTATAGCGGCCCGAGACGCGGGCGATCATCGCCTCATCGTCCACCTCAAGGCTGACGGCTGCGGTCACGCGCTGGCCAGCCTTGGCCAAAAGCGCATCCAGCGCCGCCGCTTGCCCTGCGGTGCGGGGAAAGCCATCCAGGATGATGCCCTTGGCCACGTCGGGCTGGGCCATCCGGTCCCGCAGGATCGCCAGCACGATGTCATCGCTGACCAGCTGGCCCGCCTCCATCACCGCCTTGGCCGCTTTGCCCGCCTCGGTTCCCGCCGAAACTGCCGCGCGCAACAGGTCGCCCGTGGACAGCTGGACCAGACCGAAGTCTTCCTCCAGCATCCGCGCTTGCGTGCCTTTGCCGGCCCCGGGGGGGCCAAGCAGGATCAGGACTGGGGGCTTGGCTGCCACCGGATCAGACCTTGTTCATCCGGTTGGCGATCAGATCGTCAACCACTGAAGGATCGGCCAGGGTGCTGGTGTCGCCCAAAGCGCCAAAGTCATTCTCGGCGATCTTGCGCAGGATGCGGCGCATGATCTTGCCGGACCGGGTCTTCGGCAGGCCCGGGGCCCACTGGATAAGGTCGGGCTTGGCAATCGGGCCGATCTCGGTCCGCACCCAGGCCTCCAGCTTCTTGCGCAGGTCCTCGGTCGGCTGCACCCCCTTCATCAGCGTGACATAGGCATAGATGCCCTGCCCCTTGATGTCATGCGGGTAGCCCACGACCGCCGCCTCGGCCACCGCCTCATGCGCCACAAGGGCGCTTTCAACCTCGGCCGTCCCCATCCGGTGGCCCGAGACGTTGATCACGTCATCCACGCGGCCAGTGATCCAGTAATAGCCATCTGCATCGCGGCGGCAGCCGTCGCCGGTGAAGTAATAGCCCTTGTACTGGCTGAAATAGGCTTCCTCGAAGCGCTGGTGGTCGCCCCACAGCGTGCGCATCTGGCCGGGCCAGCTGTCGGTGATGCAAAGTACCCCCTCAGTCGCCGTTTCGGTCTGCACCTTGGCGCTTGCAGGGTCCAAGACCTCCAGCTTCACCCCGAAAAACGGCTTCGTCGCCGATCCGGGTTTCTGCGGGATTGCCCCCGGCAGCGGAGTAACAATATGCCCGCCGGTTTCGGTCTGCCAGAACGTGTCGACGATCGGGCATTTCCCTTTGCCGACATGGGTGTTGTACCAGCTCCACGCCTCGGGGTTGATCGGTTCGCCGACTGAACCGAGGAGTTTCAGGCTGGAAAGGTCATGCTTTTCCACCCACTCCGGCCCCAGGCCCATGAGAGACCGGATCGCCGTCGGAGCCGTATAGAACTGGTTCACCTTGTGCTTGGCGATCACTTCCCAGAAGCGGCCGGCATCCGGGAAGGTCGGCACGCCTTCGAACATCAGCGTGGTGGCCCCGTTCGCAAGCGGGCCATAGACGATGTAGCTGTGCCCCGTGACCCAGCCCACATCCGCCGTGCACCAGAAGACGTCGCCGTCATGGTAGTCGAAGGTCAGCTGATGCGTCATCGCGGCATAGACAAGATAGCCGCCCGTCGTGTGCACCACACCCTTCGGCTTGCCGGTAGAGCCTGAGGTGTAAAGGATGAACATCGGGTCTTCCGCGCCCACCTCGACATAGGGGCAATAGGGCTTGGCCTCGGCCATTTCCGCCGTCAGGTCAAAGTCCCGCCCGTCGACCCAAGAGGTCTGGTCCCCCGTCCGCTTGACGACCAGCACCTTCACCCGGTCCGAGCAATGCAGCATCGCCTTGTCGGTGTTGTCTTTCAGCCCGGTCTTCTTGCCACCGCGCGGTGCCCAGTCGGCGGTGATGACGACCTTGGCTTCGGAATCATTGACCCGGTTCGCCAGCGCATCCGGCGAAAATCCCCCGAAGACAATGGAATGGATCGCCCCGATCCGCGTGCAGGCCAGCATCGCATAGGCCGCTTCCGGGATCATCGGCATGTAAAGAACGACCCGGTCGCCCTTGGTCACGCCATGCGCCTTCAACACGTTCGCCAGACGGCAGGTCTGCTCCAGCAGTTGCGCATAGGTGATGTGTTGCGCGGGTTCGCGCGGATCATCCGGCTCCCAGATGATCGCGGTCTGATTGGCGCGGGTCAGCATGTGGCGGTCGATGCAGTTCGCGCTGACGTTCAGCACCCCATCCTCAAACCATTTGATGCTGATGTTGCCCGGCGCGAATGAGGTGTTCTTGACCTTCGTGTACGGCTTGATCCAGTCCAGCCGCAGCCCTTCAGCCCCCCAGAACCCCTCTGGGTCCTTCACCGAGGCCGCATAGCGCGCCTTATAGCCGGCGGCATCGATATGCGCCTTGGCAACAAAGGCGTCAGACGCCGGATAAACGGATTTTAAGGCCTGTTCGGTCATCGTGGTTCTCCTCCTCCACCGGGCCCGCCAAGGACCCCGCGGCATCCCGCCCCATAGTCGGAACGGCTCTCTCCCTCGGCTACGGTAACACTTCGTAAAGAAAAACGTAACCCCATAATTTAAATGCATAATTATGTAAATTGATTGACTTATGTTGCGTCAATCTTGCAAATTTCAGAAAATCGCCCCGGTGATTGCCATTGGAAATCAATCCACTGGCGTTCACGCCCGCGTGACGATCCTTCGATGTTTCGTGAAGGTCGGCGCTCAGGCCTTGCCCGGTCCCGATTCGCCTTTCGGTGGTGGCGCATCCAGCATCCGGTCCACCGCCGAGACGTCCGGCAGGTAGCGCACCTCGGGCTCACGCACGCCCTGCACTTCCAGCTGACGGCGCAAGACGGGGTTCAGGCCGACCAGGAAAAGCTGCCCACCCCGTCGCCGCGCCCGGCCCGCAAGCTGGTGAAAGCTGCGCGCGCCGGAGCTGTCGATCAAGGGCACTTCCGTCATGTCCAGCACGAAGGCGCGGGGCGCTTCGGCAATCCGCTCCAGCACACCACCGATCTGGGCCGCCGCCCCGAAGAAATACGGGGCCGCGCAGATGATAGACCACCCGGTCAGCGCGCCGCCCCTCCTCACCCGGGTCAGGGTCAGGCCGCGGGCTGTGCCGCATCTCAACCGCCTCCGACATGCGCCGGATGAAGACCAGCCCGGCCAGCGCAAAGCCGACGATGATCCCTTCGGTCAGATCGCGGAACACGACCAAAAGGAAGGTGACGACACGACCATCGCATCCCCGCGCGACGACCGCAGAAGGGATGCAAACTCATGCCGCTCTGCCATCCCCCAGGCCACCACGCCCAGAACCCCGGCCAGGGCCGCCAGCGGGATGTAGGCCGCAAGGGGGCCGCCACGACCATGAAGGCCAGAAGAAACAGCGCATGCAGCATCCCCGACACCGGCCCCCGGCTGCCCGCCCGCACATTCGTCGCAGTGCGCGCGATGGTGCCGGTGACACAGAACCCGCCAAAGACGGCTGACCCCATGTTGGCAATCCCCTGCGCCACCAGTTCCGCGTTCGACCGATGCCGCGCCCCGCTCATCCCATCCGCCACCACCGCCGACAGCAGGCCGATCAGGATATTATGGCCGAGGCTGCTGTGCGAATACCCCTGGGGACATTCCGCCTGTCCGCACGGCTGTGCAAGGCAGGGATCCCATTCAAAAGTTCACTGTCCATCTGGGGAAATCCCCATTACACTTAGGTATTGCTGGCCGGTTTTGGCGCGCCAGCGACTGAGAGACCGCTTTTGAGCTCCCGCCCCATGCTCGGAACAGTCTTCGTGGATCCTAAACCTAAGCCCGCCGCCGGTCGCACCTGGCTCCTATTTGGCCTCACCCTGGTGGCGCTGACCTTGGTGCGAGAGGGCTTCTTGCCCAGTAACCCGGTGACTGAAAAAGGCTTTCATTTCGGATGGTGATCTTTGTCCTGCTCTGGTCGCTGGCCCTGAGCGAGCGGATTAATCTGGTCAAACGGGGCGAGGGCCTGGCCCAGGCGGCTCTCCTGCGCCAGCAGCAGCTCGGCCTTCAGATAGCGCAGCAGCGTGAAGATCGAAAAGCCGGCGCGCGCGCCACCAGCGGCCGTGTAGTCGAGGTCGCACTCGTGGGTCAGGCAGTACAGGGTCGGCCGGCGGTTCGACGGTTCGAAGGACTGGGCTCGCATGCTGGCCTGCTGGTCGTGGACGGCGGACAGGTCATGGTGAGGTAGAGAGGTAGAGGAGAAGGAGGAAGAGAGTTGGCGATCACTTCGGATGCAGCCGCGGTTCGGGAGCTGGAGGGCCGCTTGCACCGCCGACCGGGGCGAGAACGGATTCCGTGAAGGGAAGGAGACCCGGACGCGCATC
>JAAUPC010000300.1 GCA_012036325.1 Paracoccaceae bacterium | reverse complement strand
CCCGAGGATATTTGAGCAGAAGAAAAGGGCTGAGCGGTTCGAAACCGGGCGGCGTCAGGAGGGGGAGGGGCATGGGACCGGGCGAGATTGAGGCGTTGTTCACCCGCAGTGATGGAGGATATCTTTTTGCGCGCTGGGGGCGGCCGATCGTGCCGGTGGTCTTTGGGGTGGAGGATGCCAGCCTGCCGGTGATCAAGGGGGCGTTTGAGGCGGTGGTCACGTTGGCGGGCCACAGGATGGCTGAAACCGACCCGGAGCTTGGCGCGAACCTGATGGTGTTCTTCACCCGCGACTGGGCCGAGCTTCTGGCTGTGCCGGACCTTGACCGGTTGGTGCCGGAATTGGCCGGGCTGGTGGCGCGACTGGAGGGGGCGGGGGCGAACCAGTACCGGATTTTCCGCTTTGACGCCTCGGGGGCGATCCGGGCCTGTTTCGTCTTTCTGCGGATGGATGCGGCCCTGGCGGCGCTGGAGGCAGAGACGCTGGCCCTGGCGCAGGCGGTGCAGACCATTCTTCTGTGGTCGGACCGGGCGTTTGACGGAACCTCTCCCCTGGCGCGGCTGGGGGAGCGGGTGATCCTGCGGCCGGAGATCGGCGCGGTGATCCGGGCGGGCTATGACCCGGTCTTGCCGGTGATGGCGCAGGACCCGGCCCATACGCTGCGGCTGGCGGCGCGGGTTCAGGCGCGGCAGTAAGGCTTTGGTAAAGGCCCAGAGGCCGCCGTTGATCGGGGCCGCCGGTAGGTGTAATGTCTATCCATGTTTTGCGTCTGACCGACGATTTTGACTGACTTTTTCTGCCGACCTTTTTTGACCAAGTTTATGGTGTCATCATGATTTTGCGCAGTCCGCGAGAGCGGGCCCTTCAAACCATTTCCTATGAAATCGGCGGGTTATGCCTGTCAGTGCCGCTCTACACGCTGTTCGGCGACGGGACCTCGGGCGAGGCATTCACCTTGATGCTGGCCTTGGCCATCGCGGTGCTGATCTGGTCGCCCCTGCACAACACCCTTTTCGACTGGGCCGATTATCGCCTGAGCGGGCGGCTGGCCAGTGACCGGCCGCAGCGCTGGCGGCTGGTGCATGCGGTCAGCCACGAGGCCTCAACCCTGGTGGTCACGTTGCCGATCCTGATGGGTCTGGGCGGGTTGTCCTTCTGGGAGGCGCTGCTGGTCGATCTGGGCTTGACCGCGCTTTACACCGGTTATGCCTATGTCTTCCACATCACCTATGACCGCTTGCGCCCGATGCGGGCTGTCCCGGCGGGAGGCTTGTCGCATGACTGAGCCATTGGGGAACGAACCTTTTGGCGTGCATCTGATGATTGACGGCTACGATGCTGATGGCCCGTTGATGACCGATGCCGCGGCCTTGCGCGGGTTGTTGGAGGCCCTGCCGGGTGAAATGGGGATGCATGCCATTTGCAGCCCGGTGGTCGTTTCGGTTGGGCCGAATTGTCACAAGGACCCGGGCGGGCTGTCGGGCTTTGTGATGATCGCGGAAAGCCATATCAGCTTTCACACCTTTCCGGGGCGGAGGTTCGTGACGATCGATCTTTACACCTGCCAGATGGGGCTGGACCGGCACGGCACGATCAAACGATTGCTGCGCGCCTTCCGGCTGGGGGATACCGATGTGCATGTGCAGGAGCGTGGCCTGCGCTATCCGGCGGAAAACCTGGGGGCCGCCCTTCCCGATTTGTGAGGTGGGCCGGGCTGTGCTATGCCACGCCCGGTCGAGAGGGGGGGGCAACGTGGCGCATCAGCATGGCCTGCGGGTTTACTATGAGGACACGGACCTTGCGGGGATTGTCTACTATGCCAATTACCTGAAGTTCATCGAACGGGCGCGGACGGAGTGGGTGGCAAGCCTTGGCATCGACCAGATGGCGCTGAAGGCGGCGGAGGGGATCGTCTTTGCGGTGCGGCGGGTTGAGGCGGATTTCCTGCGCCCGGCGAGGTTTGGCGATGACCTGGTGGTCGAGACCGTGCTGAAAGGGCTTGGCGGGGCCCGGCTGGTGCTGGACCAGACCATCACCCGGGGCGGGGAGCGGTTGTTTCTGGCGCAGGTCACGCTGGTCTGTCTGACCGAGGATGGCCATGCCGCGCGCCTTCCGGCGGGGTTGCGGGCGCGTCTGTCGGGGCCCTTGCACTGACGGCGCGCCTGGTGCGGGCGCTGGAGCCTCCGGCGGGGATATTTGGGCCAGAAGGAAAGCGCTTGTGGGGAGGGGCTTCCTTGCGTCCGTGACATCTTCCGTCACATTGCAGCGAAAGCCCGCTGGCCACGGCATTGTGTTGGCATTCCCCCTGCAATCTTGATAGAATCAGCGCTAACGGGGTCGATCAACGGCCCGATAACAAGAGCAGGCGGAATGGAAACGGACACACTTGCGGTGGCGCAGGAGATTGATTTCTCCATGCTCGCCTTGTTTGCACGCGCAACGCTGACGGTGAAGATCGTCATGTTGATGCTGTTCATCATGTCTTTCTGGTCATGGGCGATCATCATCCAGAAGCACCTTGGATTGCGGAAAGCGAAAGCCGAGGCGGCGGTCTTTGACCGGGCGTTCTGGTCCGGGGAACCCCTGGACGAGTTGTTCGAAAAGATCGGGCCGGACCCGCAGGGGGCGTCGGAAAAGATCTTTGCCGCCGGGATGCTGGAGTGGCGACGCAGCCACAAGCAGGATGGCGGGCTGATGCGCGGGGGCGCAAAGCCGGATCGACCGGGCGATGAATGTGGCCATCGGGCGGGAAAGTGAGCTTTTGAACCGGGGGTTGAGTTTCCTTGCGACCACGGGGTCGACGGCCACGTTCATCGGCCTTTTCGGCACGGTGTGGGGGATCAAGCACAGCTTTGAGCAGATCGCCATCAGCCAGAACACCAGTTTGGCCGTCGTGGCCCCCGGGATCGCCGAGGCGCTTTTGGCCACCGGCGTGGGTCTGGTTGCGGCCATTCCGGCAGCGGTCTTTTACAACAAGCTGAGCGCCGACAATGACCGGGTGATCGGCGGCTATGAGGCCTTTGCCGATGAATTCGCGACGATCCTGTCGCGCCAGCTGGACGCGTAAGCCATGGGCATGGGCGCATCGGGATCGTCTGGGGGTGGGCGCGGCCGCGGGCGGCGCGGGCGGTCAGCCGCGATGAGCGAGATCAACATCACGCCGATGGTCGACGTGATGCTGGTGCTGCTGATCATCTTCATGGTGGCGGCCCCGATGCTGACGGTGGGGGTGCCGGTGGAACTGCCGAAGACGGCGGCGGCGGCCTTGCCGACGGAACAGGAAGAGCCCTTGACGGTGACGGTCACGGCGGACGGGCGGCTGGCGATCCAGACGACCGAGGTTGCCGATGCGAGATGATCAGCAAGCTGCAGGCCATCGCGGCAGAGCGGACGTCGAAAAAAATCTACCTGCGCGCCGATGGGGCCGTGGCCTATGAGCGGGTGGCGCAGGTGATGGGGGCCCTGAACGCGGGCGGGTTCAACGAGATTGCCTTTGTCACCGATGCCGCCGCGCCAAGCCTTGGGGCGGGGGCTGCGTCCAATACCGGAAATGCCAATACCGGAAATGCCAATACCGGAAATGATGGCGGCTGAGGCTGATGGAAAGGCGCTTTCACACGGGAACAGTGGCGTCGGCGGTCGGACATCTGGGGGTGGTCCTCTGGGTGCTGGTCGGCGACTGGCTATTTGCCGCAGACAAGCCGCCTGAGACGATCACCATGACGGCCTCGACGATCACCAGCGCCGAGTTTGATCTGTTGCAGGCCGCCTCGACGCCCACGCCGTCCGAAGAGACGGCCCCGGTGCGGCCACAGGCGCGGCCTGACCCGGAACCGGAACCCGAGCCGGAGCCCGCCAAGGACGAGGACAAGTGGGCGACGATCCCTTGGCAGACCGACCTTTGGCAGGCACGCAAAACGGCGGCCGAGCAGGGCAAGCCGATTCTCTTGTGGGAAATGGATGGCCATCCGCTTGGCTGTACTTGAAACAACGGCGTCACGGGCCGTGCGCTCGCTTTCTCCGATGCCGAAATCGTCAAGATGGCCAGTGAAGACTTCATTCCCGTCAGCGCCGACGACTGGTATCAGCGCCGCCGGCAAGACGCGGATCGTCGTCACCGTGCCATCAGTGGACACCCCCGTCTGTCATATGGAGACCAAGCGGTTCAACGAGGAAGCCGCCAAGCTGCGCGACGATCCGCCGACCATTACCTGTTCGAAGTCACGGATATCTCGGTCATCGCGCCATATCAAGGACTTCGAAATGAAGTTGCGCGTGCCGGTCTACGAAACCGTTGATATTGCCGAAAATGGCATCGTAGCCGTCGAAAAATTCCGCGCTCATGGTTATGATTTGATTCTAATGGATTTGCAAATGCCCGTTATGAATGGTTTTGATGCCACCGTGCGCATCAGAGAAAAATCTAATGTCCCGATTATTGCATTAACAGCGACAGCCACAAAATCAGAATCTGAAAAATGCTTCGAAATTGGCATGAACGACTATATTCTAAAACCCTTCAAACCATTAGATTTATACGCAAAGATTTTTGAATAACCCTTTAGTTGTTGTAAATCAAAGCATGTTGTGTAACATTTAATTAAACTTTAATGAACAAGGGCGTACTTTTGGCAGAATTTGATAT
>JAAUPC010000299.1 GCA_012036325.1 Paracoccaceae bacterium | reverse complement strand
CTAGCAGGTAGAGATTGCAGATCGGCCTGAATCTCAGCTTGGCTTTGCTTCACCGTTTGTAACTGCTTGGTGATCGCCTCCGCATCCACCCGGCTGAGAATATAGCGAGAGATCAAATCCTGGCTCAAGGCATTGCTGGCCTTGGCTCCACTGGCCGTGGCACCGGCATTGCCATTGCTCCCTTCAGGAGGCGCTTGCCCCCAGCGATCAACTGACTTAGGCGCTGATCGTAAGCTTCTGCAGATCTGAACGCTGCTGGTCAGGGATAAACCTGGGGTTGAGTCCGATTGAAAGCGAGAACTGGCCTCAGCAATCTTTCATCGGCCGCCAAATAGAAGCACGCAATGCGCAGTTCTTCATCCTGACCGACGCGGGTTGCCACATAGGCAACCTGGGGTTGATCAAACCCCGTTACGGTCTTCAACATGGCATTTTGGGTTGAAGCGGCCTGGAGCTGATTGACCAGGATGCGCTCCTGATCCCTCAAAGCCGCCAAACTGGTCACCAGGCTGGCGGCCTGGGTATCGGCATCGACGATGGAAAATTTCTGCCGATAATCGGTTTCGCGGGCTTCAACTTCCTTGAGCCTGCTCTGCTGCTGGGGAATCTGTTCATCCAGGAAGCTGCGCACCGAGGAGGCCTCCCGTCGAATTTCCTCGGCGCTGAGCTGAACCATGGCATTGGCGATCGTGTTGAAGATTTTTGCAGTCAGCTCCGGCTGCCCCCCTTCGTAGATCACATCCAGAAAATTGGTGGCTGGAACAATCTTGACCTTCAAGGACTCCCGAATCTGATAGGCCCCATCAAAAGGGTCTCCCTCCTTGATTTCCCCATGATCCAGTAGGGCCTGGTAGACATGGTCGAGGATGCGCTGGGAGGCGACTAGCTCCGCCTGGGCGGCGATCGGGTCAGCGGCGGGCAGATTGTTCGGCAGCCGCGTTAGGGTCTGGCCAAGTTCCGAAACGCTGCCGCCCGGATCATCAATGGCCAAGCGCACCTGGGCGGTATAGGTCGGCTTCGCGACTTGCAAATAGGCATAGGCCCCACCCACGACCGCAGAGAACGTCACTAGCGCCGGTAGGAGACGTCGCTTTAGAACTAAGGCCAGTGAGACTACAGGGGTCATAGGGTTCAAGTGTCAAGTAATAACACCCAATCAAATGGTGGGTACAGTTTGAGATGCCCCGGCCAGGCTGGCACTCAGGTCTTGGAGGTGGAAACCTAGCGACTATCCACCGCAGGCTGGATCTCTAAGAGGGCCGGTTCAGCGGCAGTTTGGAGCATGCGCTCATACAGAGCCAGGTTGTCACTGACAATCTTGCTCCAGCTACAGTTCTGGTGAACGTAGGCTTGGGCGCGACTGGCGCAGGCGGCCTGGACCGTTGCCAGCGACGGGGCCGAGGTGACCGAGACGGTCCTTGACCGGATCCGTGCCATAATGGACGGCGAAGAGTGATGCGCGCCCCGGACTTCTGGTTCGCGCCGAAGGATCGCCCCGGCCTGATGCCGCGACTTCTTGCACCGCTGGGCTGGCTTTACGCGGCAGGCACGGCGCGCCGGTTGCTAAAGCTAGGCTACACCGCGCATGTCCCGGTAATTTGCATCGGCAATCTGACCGCCGGCGGGCGGGCAAGACGCCCACGGTGATCGCCCTTGCCGAACGCCTGACAGCGCGGGGCCATGCCGTACACATCGTCAGCCGGGGCTATGGCGGCAGCCTTGCCGGGCCGGTGCGGGTGCAGGAAACCCGCCATTCCGCGGCCGAGGTCGGGGATGAACCCCTGCTTCTGTCGGCCTTTTCACCGACCTGGGTATCGAAGGACCGCGCCGCCGGGGTGCAAGCGGCGGCGGCGGCGGGCGCGCAGGTCATCCTGATGGATGACGGCTTCCAGAACCCGGCCGTCAAACCCTCGCTTGCGCTGGTCGTCGTCGACGCCGCGCGCGGCTTTGGCAATGGCCGCTGCATCCCTGCCGGACCCTTGCGGGAACCAATGCCCGTTGGCCTTGCCCGCGCTGACTTGGTGATCGCCATCGGCGCGGCCGATGTGCAGGCGTCGTTTGCCGCCACCTGGGGGCCGCAGGTCCCCGTGCCGCTGGTGACCGCAGAACTCCTCCCCCTGCAGACCGGTATGGACTGGCAGGGCCAGCGCCTGCTTGCCTTCGCCGGCATCGCTGACCCCGAAAGGTTCTTCACCACCCTGCGCAACCTTGGTGCGGATGTCATCCGGGGCGAAGG
This sequence comes from Paracoccaceae bacterium, assembly GCA_012036325.1. Classification (GTDB taxonomy): domain Bacteria; phylum Pseudomonadota; class Alphaproteobacteria; order Rhodobacterales; family Rhodobacteraceae; genus Tabrizicola. The sequence continues at coordinate 2,418 of JAAUPC010000299.1, read as the reverse complement.
ATTGGCCGACCACGCCCCCTTGTCCGAGACCCTTCTGAAACGGCTTGAGGCCGAGGCCCTGGCAGTCGGTGCGCAACTGGTGACCACCGAAAAAGACGCAGCCCGCTTGCCACCCCATTGGCGGATGCGCGTCTTGACGCTGGTCGTTCGGTTGGACGTGAATGACTGGACAGCCATCGACGGCGAACTGGCCCGGCTGGGGCTTTAGGCCTCCTTGCCCAAAACCTCACCCTGATGCTGACCCAACCGGGGGGCCGGGCGGTCCAGCGACAACTCCGCCCCTGAAAACCGCATCGGGCTGCGCACGCCGGGCAGCCCTTCCGGCGCGATCTGCAACCCACGCGCCACGACCTGCGGATCGGCAAACACCTCGGACATGTCGTTGATCGGCCCGGCAGGCACCCCCGCCGCTTCACAAGCCGCCAGAAGATCAGCCTTGGCCCAGGTTCTGGTAGCAGAAGTCAGCCGTTCGGTCATCGCGGCGCGGTTCTGCACCCGGTCGGCATTTGTCAGATAGGCAGGATCGGTCGCCATATCCCCCAGCCCCAGAATACCGCACAGGCGCTGATATTGCCCGTCGTTTCCGGTCGCCAGGATCAGCCAGCCATCCTTGCAGTCAAAAACCGCGTAGGGCGCAAGGTTCGGGTGCGCATTCCCCATCAGGCCCGGAGCCTTTCCCGAGGCGAGGTAATTCATCGCCTGATTGGCCATCACCGATGTTGCCACATCCATCAGCGCCATGTCGATCTGCTGGCCTTCCCCCCGTCCGCCCGCGCTGCACCAGCGCCGCCAGGATCGCCGTCGCCGCATAGACACCGGTGAACACATCCGTCACCGCCACACCCACCTTCTGCGGCTGGCCATCCGCCGGACCCGTGACCGACATTAACCCCGACATTCCCTGAATGATGAAGTCATAGCCTGCGCGGTGGGCGTAAGGCCCATCCTGCCCAAATCCTGTGATACTGCAATAAATCAGCCGCGGATTCACCTGCCGCAGGCTGGCATAGTCCAGCCCGTACTTCTCAAGTCCCCCGACCTTGAAGTTCTCGATCACCACATCCGCATCGGCCACCAGACGGCGTACGACGTCCTGCCCCTCGGGCGTGCGGAAATCGCAAGTGATCCCGCGCTTGCCCCGGTTCGTCGCGTGGAAATAGGCAGCGGTTGTCTCACCCCCTGCTTCGATGAAGGGCGGACCCCAGCGGCGCGTGTCATCGCCTTCCGGGGCCTCCACCTTGATCACATCCGCCCCAAGATCGGCCAGCGTCTGCCCGGCCCAGGGGCCAGCCAGAATCCGCGCCAGTTCGATGACGCGGATGCCTTCCAGCGGAGCGGTCATCTTACCCGGCCAGCTCGGCGTCGATGATCGCCTTCAGATCGGGATAGGTCATGTTGGAGTGTTTGGCACCGTTGACGAAGATCGTCGGCGTGCCTTCGACCCCGTCCGCCTCCATGTTGGTCTGGAATCGCGCGATCAGCGCCTCGGCCTTGGCTTGATCGTTCAGGCAGGCGTCAATCGCCGCCCCGTCCAGTCCGGCGGAAATGCCGATCGTCTTCAGGCTTTGCACCACCTGCATCGGGTCTTGCGAAGCCGCCCATTCCGCCTGCTGGTCAAACAGCATGTCATGGATGCCGAAATAGCGCATGTCGCCACCGCAGCGCGCGACCATGGCAGCCCACAGGCCGTACCGGTCAAAATACACCTCACGCAGGGTGAAATGGACCTTGCCGGTGTCGATATAATCGCGCTTCAGGTCCTTAAAGACCGTGGCATGGAACGTCGCGCAATGCGGGCAGGTGAAGCTGGCATATTCAACGATCTTCACCGGCGCATCGGGTGAGCCGAGCGAGTAATCCGTCAGTTCAGTGGCAGCCTCCTGGGCCATCACGGGCGAAGCCGCCATCGCAGCAGCAAGGGCAATCATCGCCCGGCGGTTCAGTTTCAGCATCCTGTGCAGTCCTTTGTCATGCGGGCCCCGTGGAGCGGACTCCTAGGATCGGGAGCGAGTTAAGATGTTTTGCGCCAGCTGTTCAAGGGCGGCGCGCAAGCTTGGGTCTCCTACGCCGTCAGCCACGGCATGGGCCTTGGCCAAAACGGCTGCGTTGGGTGCGGGTGGGACAACCACCTTCGGCCCATGGGCGAAGTCGGCCTGACCTTCCGCAAAACCGGTGGCGGCGGTCTGGGTCAGGTGGATGTGGTTGACGGCTGCATAGCCATAGACCGCGTTCACCCGGTCTTTCAGATGTGGCAGGGCCATCTGCACCATCGGTGCCTCAGCCGCCTTGACCAGCAGGGTCAACGTCGCCCCCATGCCGCCCTTGCCATAGCCAATCTTCACCGGCCGGTCTTGGCGGCAAGGTCTTCGCCCGCGACCTCGGCCCAATGGGTCAACAGGCGCGCAACCGCGAATCCCC
>JAAUPC010000298.1 GCA_012036325.1 Paracoccaceae bacterium | reverse complement strand
CTCCCATGCGGTGGTCGCGCCGCTTGCGCCGGCCAAGGCGGCGGCGATGTCGGTCGGGGGTGTCCACACGGTCATCGGGGGGCGGGGCGCAGGCGCCACCTCGACGGTTTCACCGGGGGTAATCCGACGCGGTCCAGCAGGCTTTGCCCGGCCCAAAGGAACACGCCTTCCACCACCGGGGCGCGGGTCAGGGCAAGGTTGACCGGGTGATCGTTCACCTCCCCCTCAACCCGGCGTGCGGGATACAGAGCTTCCGCCACCTCCGGCGGCAGGCGCAGGATGGTGTAGGTGGATTTGCCCCAGACCAAAGGCTCAACCCGGCCAGTGAAGGTGATGTAATCGCTCATCCGCCCGATTTAGCGCGGGCAGGGCGCGGTTGCCAGCCCGGGTGGCGCGGGCGGGTGCGGTCAATCGGTCAGAAAGCGGTCAAGTCGCGCAGGGATGGCGGCCCTTACCGCGCGCAGGACATTGGCCACGCGGGCGGCGTCGCTTTCCGCAACATCTGACGGCAGGGTGACCGTCACACCGTCCAGCGTGACCGTCGCGAAGATCACGCTGCCGCCGACCATCGGATAGTCCGAGGGTTTGGCTGGCGTCTCGGCCAGTTCGCTTGCCATGGCCGCCGCGCGGATCGCCTCCAGCGCTTCGGGGGTGACCTTGGCCTTGCGGTCCTTGCAGGCCGGGCCTTCAGTCTCATAGCCGGTGCAGCGCCGCAGGGTCAGGCGGCCATCGGCATAGAGGGTGACAGTGGTTTCCCAGGCATTTTCCGGGGGCAGGCTGCCAGAATTGGCCGAGTAGGTGGCAAATACGGGTGCCTCTTGCGCAAGGGCGGGCAGCGGCATGAGGCACAGGACCAGCACGCGAAGCATGTCAGACCGTCTCTTGCCGCAGGATGCGGGGGACCTTGAACTCGATATCCTCAACCGCCGTTTCCACCAGCTCCACCGTCACATCGAACCGGGCGCGGAAGGCGTCGATCACCTCGTTCACCAGCACTTCGGGCGCAGAGGCCCCAGCCGTCAGGCCAACTGCGCGCACCGTCGCAAGCGCCCGCCAGTCGATATCCGTCGCGCGCTGGATCAGCATGGAATAGCCGCAGCCCGCCGCTGTCCCCACCTCAACCAGCCGCTTGGAGTTCGATGAGTTGGGCGCCCCGATCACCAGAAGCGCGTCGATCTTCGGCGCGACAGCCTTGACGGCGGCCTGCCGGTTGGTAGTGGCATAGCAGATGTCGTCATGCGCAGGGGCATTGATCGCCGGAAACCGCGCCTTCAGGGCGGCGGCGATATCTGCGGTGTCGTCAACCGAAAGGGTCGTCTGGGTGATGAAGGCGAGCTTCTCCGGATCGCGCACCTGAAGCTGCGCCACATCGGCGACGGTTTCGACCAGCAGCACCTCACCCGGCGGAAGCTGACCCATCGTGCCCACGGTTTCAGGGTGGCCCTCATGGCCGATGTAGATCATCTGGACGCCCGCCTCATGATGCCGCGCCGCCTCATTATGGACCTTGGTGACCAGGGGGCAGGTGGCATCAACGGCAATCATCTGGCGACGCCCCGCCTCGGCCGGGACGGACTTCGGGACGCCATGGGCCGAGAAGACCACCGGGCGGTCATCGGGGCAATCGTCCAGCTCTTCCACGAACACCGCACCTTGCGCGCGCAGGGCGTCGACCACGAACTTGTTGTGCACGATCTCATGCCGGACATAGACCGGCGCGCCCCATTTCTGGATCGCCATTTCGACGATCTTGATCGCCCGGTCCACTCCGGCGCAAAACCCGCGCGGGGCGGCAAGATACAGGGTCAGGGGCGGATGTGCAGACATGGGTCACCGGGCTGGATTGCGGACAGAGGTAAGACCTTGGGCGCGCGGCGTCCAGTCTGGACATGGCGACAGATCAGCCCAGGGCCGCCCCGGTGGCCAGCGCCAGCACAATGTAGCGCCCGGTCTTGGCAAGGCTGACCAGCAGCACAAACACCCCGAATGGCACCCGCATGAGCCCCGCCACCGCCACCAGCACATCGCCCCCCGGCGCCCAGGCGAGGAGGAGCGACCAAAGCCCCCAACGCCGAAACCAGCCCTCAGCCTTGGCCATTTGCGCCGGACGGATGGGAAACCGTGGATGGTCGCGGTAGCCCCCAAGCCACCGGCCCACCGCGTAGGTCACGCAAGACCCCAGCACATTTCCGGCCGAGGCGACGGCGACCAGCGTCACCGCTGGCCAGCCCGCGATCTGCATCGCGATGAACGGAACTTCTGAGTTGAACGGGACGGGCGTCGCGGCCAGAAGGGCCGCGAAGAACAGGCCAACGAATGCTAGCACGCTGCGCGCGGTCGGTTCGGGGTCACGTCGTGCCCGTCACAGCGCCCGGGTCAGTGGCCGCCAATCACTTCGCCTCGACCGCCACGGTTTCGTCCATCATCGGGCGGGGTTCGCGGGGCGGGCGGCCAATGACCTCACGCAACTCGTCCAGCTCGATGAAATTGTCGGCCTGACGGCGCAATTCATCCGCGATCATCGGCGGCTGGCTGCGGATGGTCGACACGACAGACACCCGAACCCCTTGACGCTGCAGGCTTTCCACCAGCGGGCGGAAATCGCCATCGCCGGAGAACAGCACCACATGGTCAACCCGGTTGGCCAGCTCCATGGCATCGACGCACAGCTCGATGTCCATGTTGCCCTTAACCTTCCGGCGGCCTTGGCTGTCGGTGTATTCCTTGGCGGGCTTGGTGCGCATGGTAAAGCCGTTGTAGTGCAGCCAGTCTACCAGCGGTCGGATCGGCGAATATTCGTCGTTTTCCAAAAGGGCGGTGTAATAGAAGGCCCGCAGCAATTTTCCCCGCCGCAGGAATTCCATTCGCAACAGCTTGTAGTCGATGTCGAAACCAAGCGCCTTTGCAGCCGCGTAAAGATTCGAGCCATCAATGAACAGCGCGAGCCGTTCGTCCTTGTAAAACATCCCTCGGGTCCCCTCAAAATCGCTGCGCTGAACAAACTTCCGTGTCTGGACCACGTGTTGTAGATAAGTCCGTCAGCCAACACGGTTTGAATATCAGTCTGAATCGCCACCAGACAAGTCAAGTATGGGAATTTTCGCGTGCAGTTGGCATATTCTGAACAAGCCCTGGTTGCATTCGGCGCAAATCTGCCGTTCGAAGGTCAAGACCCGGCAGAAACGCTGCGTGCGGCGGTGTTTGCCTTGGCCGAGGAACGCCTTCCGGTTCTGGCCCTTAGCCTGCTTTATGCCACGCCTTGCTTTCCGGCAGGCGCGGGTCCCGATTATGTGAACGCAGCGGCGGTGCTGGATTGCAGCGAAGCGATTGACCTTGCGTCAATTCTTGCCGGTTTGCACCGGGTTGAGGCCCGTTTCGGACGGGAACGGGCACAACGCTGGGGGATGCGGACGCTGGACATCGATCTTCTGGCCCGGGGTGATTCGGTCTTGCCGGATGCGGCGACCCAGGATCACTGGCGCGCCCTACCGCCCGAGGCGCAGATCCGCACCACGCCCGATCAGCTGATCCTACCCCACCCCAGGTTGCAGGACCGCGCCTTCGTGCTGGTGCCTTTGGCGGATGTGGCCCCCGACTGGCAGCACCCGCGCACGGGCCAGACGGTGCGCAAGATGCTCGAAGCCCTGCCGCAGGCGGATCGTGACGCCGTAAAACCGCTTTGATTTGCGGTGATTCAGCGCTTGTCACCGTGCGCCCAAGCGCCTAAATAGGCGACTTCCAGCGAAACTTCCGGATTGGAGTTCCCTCATGGCCCGCGTAACGGTCGAAGATTGCGTTGACAAGGTTCCGAACCGGTTCGAACTGGTGATGCTTGCGGCCCATCGGCGCGCGAGATCCAGGCAGGTTCGCCGATCACCATCGACCGTGACAATGACAAGAACCCGGTCGTGTCCCTGCGCGAGATTGCGGATGAAACGCAGGGCGCCGATGCGCTGCGCGAACGCATGATCGAAAGCTATCAGACCCAGATCGAGGTTGACGAGCCCGAGGATGACCAGATGGCGCTGCTGATGGGCGGCGAAATGGACCGCCCGATGGTGGATGACATGTCGGAAGAAAAGCTTCTGCGTGCCTTGATGGAAGCCCAGGGCGACAACTGAACCACGTTCAGGGCCCGGGATGGGTGGGCGGTGATGATCGACGTTGAAGACCTCATCGCCCTTGTCCACAACTACAACCCCCGTACCAATGCTGTCCTGATCCGTCAGGCCTATGCTTACGGCATGCAGATGCATGACGGGCAGATGCGCAAGTCGGGCGAGCCCTACTTCAGCCATCCGGTTGCGGTTGCAGCGATCCTGACCGAACAGCAACTGGATGATGCGACCATCATCACCGCCCTGCTGCTGGGGCGGTTCGCGCAGGACATGCTGTTCCAGACCTCTCCGCGCGACCCGCTCGTGCTGGTGAGCCTCTCGTCGACGTATCAGGATCAAATCGCCCTCATCCAGCGCCTCGGCCCGCCCTATCAACAGCTACTTAGTCACGTTCAAACGCAAGGCGGCTCGCTCCTCGACCGCGAGCTCGACACCCTCGGCTTCGATCATCTGGTCCTTTCCGCCCGCCTGCTCGCCCACTGGGGCCTGCCGCCGGGCCTGTGTGCTGCGATTTCCGTCCCGCCCGACGAGAGCCGCATCGACGACCTCACCAAG
>JAAUPC010000297.1 GCA_012036325.1 Paracoccaceae bacterium | reverse complement strand
CCCGAACGTGGACGCGTAGCTGGCGTTGGCGCGCAGGACTTCGGTGTGAACGGTGGACATCGGAGGATCCTTGGCGTTGGGGGAAAAGAAAAAGGCCCCGGAGTGGTCCGGGGCAGGTGCGAATGAAACTACGCGCTCAATCGCTCCGACACCGACCACATCGCTCGCCGGTCCCGGGGCGGAACGCCGCCCCGAAAGCGTGCCCCAGCGTCGCCCAGGTCTCGGTATAGCCACCCGCGCCATCCGACGTGCGGACCACCCCCTCCAGCACCAGCGCCCGGTTCAGATGCGGCGTCGTCATGACCGCCCCCCACCCAGGATGCGGACCGTCCGCCAGCGTTCAATCAGCGTGACCACGCCGAACGGCAACCCGGCCGACTGCGCGGCATCGTCATGCCGGTGCTCGTAGTACTCGCTTGCCAACAGCAGCACAGCCTGGCGCAAGTCCACCGGAACATCCGTCCAGCCCGGACCAAAACCCGCGTCAAAGACCACCTTGACCAAACCGTCTGTGGGAATGGTCGGCAGTGAGGTTCCCTTGCCCACCAGCCGCGGACGGTGCAGGTCAGGGATCAAGCGGTAACTGGTGGCCGGCACCAGCGTCTCCCCCCCTGCCGCATCGACCAGCGTCAGGCTGACCAGCCCCGCGACGGGGGCCACCGGCAGCGCCTGCTCGTCATCGCGCCAGCACTCCAGCACCCACAGGAACCGGCGCAGGTACAGCATCTTGCCGATCCGCCCCTCGATCGCAGCCATGGCGGCGCGAAGGTAGGTCTCGATCAGACCATCCTGCATCCCGTCATCGGCAAAGCCGCTACCCAGGCGCAAATGGTCCTTGAATTCCTCCACCGGCAGGGCCGCTGTCGGCACCGGGGTCTCTTCGGTCAACATCATGGTAAGGGCTCCGCCCGCTGCCGGGCCTGTTGCGAATTGCAGGGACGAAAGGGCCCGGCCCCAATCGCGGGACCGGGCCGTCAGGGCTTAGACCGACACGCGCAGCAGCTTGATCGCTGCAAAGTCGGTGACATCGCCGCCAACACGCTTGTTGGCATAGAACAGCACATGCGGCTTGGCCGAGAACGGGTCGCGCAGGATGCGCAGGTCCGGGCGTTCCGCGATCGTGTAGCCAGCGTTGAAGTCGCCAAACGCGATCGGGAAGGTGTTCGCCGCGATATCCGGCATGTCCTCGGCAATCAGCACGCGGTAGCCCATCAGGCGCGCAGGCTCACCCTCCTGCAGTCCGTCCACCCACAGGAAGCGACCGGTGGTGTCCTTCAGACGCCGCACCGCAGCCGTGGTGCGCGAGTTCATCAGGAACGTCGCATTGGCGCGATAGTCCGCCCCCAGCGCATAGACCAGGTTCACCAGGCAATCCGCCGAGTTCGTCGCCGCAAAGTCCGCCGCCGCACCGGTGGTCACAAAGCCCAGGCTACCCCAGGTCCAGGACGCGTTCGCAACTTTCGGCGGCAGAAGGATACCCTTCGGCTTGTCCACGCCATCCCCGTTGATGAAGGCAGCAGCCTCGGCGCGGATGAAGCGCGTGGCGATTTTCTGCGCCAGCCAGCCCTCGATATCGAAAGCGCTGTCGTCCAGGATGCGCTGGCTTGCCTTCGGCATCGCGGCCAGCTCATGCAGACGGATCGAGATCCGCTCCAGCAGCGGGGTCGCGGTTTCAACCGTCGCCGGGGTCTCTTGCGCCCAGCCCGAGCCCACTTCGCTGCGGTCGATCAGCACGTCATACGAGATGGCATCGACCTGCACGACATTCGCCACGGTCCGCAGCGACGAGGTCGCGAGCAACATGGAGCGGATGCGGTCCGCAGTCTGGGGGTCGACCAGCACACCGCCATCGGCCACCACGTTGGTCGACAACGCCTTGCCCTCAAGGGCCAGGCCGCGCAGGCCATCGTCATCACCCGACCGCAGATAGGCGTTGAACGCCTTCTGGTGCGGGGCTTCGCTTTCCGCGCGGCCGAAAGCGCCGGGCGGCCATAGGACATCGTCTTTGCGTTCAGCATGGTCAGTCGCTCTTCCTGATGTTTCAGCGTGGATTTCACGTCTTCCTGAAAGGTGCTGAATTCTTTCAGAAATCCGGTCATGGCGGCCTTTGCCTCCGCAGCCGGTGTTGCGGCCGGGGGCAGTGCTTCCCCGGCCCGAGACTTGATCTCGGTCATCGTCATTGTCCTTTTCGTTGCTGATCGGACGCCGCGCGCTAAAGCCCGGCCAAACTGCGGCGCGCGTCCTCGAAGACCGCCGCCATGTCGCGCCAGTCATCGTCCGAGGCGCTTGCCTTGGCCGCGACCCGCGCCTCGGGAAGCATCGGGAAGGTCACCAGGGACACTTCCCAAAGCTCCAGCTCCGACAACAGGCGCTGCCCCTTGCCGTCGCGTTCCGCTTTCACCGTGCGATAGCCGATAGATAGCCCATCGATCGCCCCGGCCTGCAGAAGGGCGGCAGCTTCGCGGCCCTTCTCGACCTCCATCAGGATGCGCCCCTTGACCCAAAGGCCGGCCGCATCCTCGCGCACCTCGTCCCAGATGCCGATCGGCTGGGCCGGGTCGTGCTGCCACAGCATCTTGACCCGGCCCCCGCTCGCGGCAAGCCGCTTCAGGCTGGCCGCATAGGCCCCCTTTTGCACCACATCGCCGCCCTGGTCCTTTTTGCCGAAAAGCGAGGCATAGCCCGCCACGACATGCCCGTCGGTCACAGTCAGACCTGCCTCCGGGCGGGTGTATTTCCGTTCCGGCGCGCCATATTCGCCTGTCATCGCTTCACCTCGTTGCAACATGGATCACCGCTTCGGCCATCTGCGTCAGCAGGAATGCCGCCACCCCGTAAACCCCCAGCCAGACGCGCTTTTCCAGCTGCTCCAGCATCCCTTCGATGCGCCCCAGCCGATAGTCGAGGGCAGTCCACCGCTCCTCGGCCACCCGCTCGTTGGCCTCGATCCGGGCCGCTGCAACCGACAGGTTGTCGTGCAGCAACCGGGTGCCAACCTCTGCCTTGCGGACCGTCATTCTTCCTCCGCCAGTTTGGGCAGCCCCAGAAGCAGGCGCTTCTCGGCCACGGTCAGGAAGTCAGCCGCGCCAACGCGGGTCCATTGCTGGTCCCGCTCGGCCGCCAGCGCCGGGACCTGGTCAAGGTCAGGCCGCAGGTCGACCTCGGCCCCCGCGAAGACCGAGAGCCAATGCGCCAGGTCCGCCATGACCTTGGTCGCCAGCGGCAAGACCGTCAGCCGGTAGAACGCCCGGTTCGCCTCTTGATAGTTGGCGTAAGTGGCATCCCCCGGGATCCCCATCAGCATCGGCGGAATGCCGAAGGCGATGGCAATCTCCCGCGCCGCCGCTTCCTTGGTCTTCTGGAACTCCATGTCGCTGGGGCTGAACCCCATCGGCTTCCAGTCCAAGCCCCCTTCCAAAAGCATCGGCCGCCCGGCATTGCGCGCGCCCTGATGGTGGCTTTCCATCTCGCTCACCAGCCGGTCATACTGGTCCGAGCTGAGAGAAGACTGCCCATCCGCCCCCTTGTAGACAATCGCCCCCGAAGGCCGCGCCGCATTGTCCAAAAGCGCCTTTGACCAGGCACTGGCGCTGGTATGAACATCGATGGCCGTCGCCGCCGCCTGCAGGGGCGAAAAGCCATAATGGTCGTCCTGCGGATGAAAGCTGCGCAGATGGCAGATCGGGCTTGCCGCCCCGATCATCTGATAACGATGCGTCCGGCCGCTGACGGTATAGTCGTAAGCCACAGGCCAGCCGTCGGTGCCCGGCACCAGGCTGATCCGGTCCGACCGCAGCACATGCAGCTCGCCCGGCATAAGGCCTTCCCCCGGCACCGCCTCGACATAGGCATTGCCGGATAGCAGCATATAGCCATAGACCGCCTCCAGAAACTCGGCCCGGCCCTGCGCGCCGTTCGGGCGCTTCATCAGGTCCAAAAGCGGATGGGTCTCATAGCGGCGCTCGGCGTCCTGGCAGACCAAGGGCAGGGCCGCCGCCGCCTCGGCAATCAGCCGCACCGCCCGGAAACCGACCGGATTCCCCTGAAACCCGTTCCGCGTCAACGAGCTTACATCCCTCGGGCTCCACGCCACCCGCCCGGCACTGCCCCAGGCGATCACCCGCCCCACGGCACTTGCCTTGCGCTCGGGCACCACCGGCACCGGAGCCTTCCGCAGAAAATCGAACACCATCTCGCCGCTCCTTCATGCCGCTTTCGGCAAATCTCATCCGCGCCCGGCCGACCCGGCCTGACCCCGCGCCCCTGGGGGGCTGTCTTCTTTGCATCACTTGCGGGCAGTATCCCTGCCCCGGGCTATGAAACCCTAAAGCGACCGTACGGTGGGTCGCCCGACCCGCCCGACCGGGTTCACCATCACCTCGGTCAGCGCCCAGACCAGCGCATCCAGCCGGTCCGGCGATCCTTTGCCCTTCCAGCCCGTCACTGCCATCTGGCACATCTGCTCTTCCAGCTGCGCCAGCCCGCGCACATGCGCCACCCTGCCCTGCTCGTACAAAGCCGCCACCGGCTCCGCCCGCAGCATCTTCGACCGTGTCGCATGCACCGCCCGGAACGGCACCTGCGGGTCGATCATCCGCACCACCCGCTCCACCAGGTCACCGCCCTGGTTCACCTCGGCCACCAGCCGGTCAGCCCCGTGCCGCTCCATCGCCGCCAGCGCCGCCCGCGC
>JAAUPC010000296.1 GCA_012036325.1 Paracoccaceae bacterium | reverse complement strand
CCAAGCCCAAACGGCAGCGCGACAGTCACGTAGAACAGCATCAGGAACAGCCGTCCGATCTGGTCCCCGATAAACTGCCCGACCTTCTTCCAGCCTGCCCAAAAGGCTTTGAGAAATTTCATGATTGACTGCACAAAAATCTCCTCACGTGGAAAGGTATTTGTAGCACTATAAACCGCCAACGCGAAGTTATCTGCCAACTCGAACGCACGCATCGCGACCGTCCGGCACCAAGGACGAACGATGGCTCATCGCAGCCTGACGCCGCCCCGCAGGTCAAGCACCGGACCACCTGCCGCAACCTCGGCCATGCCCGGCAGCCCGGCGCGGAGGAACCCCAGCTCCACCAGCCGCCGGAACAAGGCCGCCATGTCCAGCTCCCCGATCGAGGCATAGTCGATCCGCGTCCCGCCTTCCTTGACCCAGCACGCCGTCAGGCAATCCACGATATCGACCGTCGCGCCGGAAAACCGCCGCAACTGATCCGCCAGCCTTGGCAGGATCGCCGACCGCCGCCGCGCGATCATCGCCACGCGGGCGTCGGGGTGCAGCGCATAGGCCGCCATATGCAGGGCCGACCCGTCCAGCCCGATGATCCTTCGTGCTGCGGCATAGCGCTCCAGCTGCTCCCGCTGGGAATGGCGCTGCGGGTGAAAGATCTCGTAGCCGTCCTCGGCCAGCACCGCCTCAATCTCGGCCTCGCCAAAGATGCCACCCTTGTTGTCGCTCAGCCCACTGCGCGAGATATACAGCCTCTCCGGCCCCGCCGCCGTGATTTCCGAAGCAACCCGTCCCCGCGTGAAGGCGCGATAGCGGTCGGTCCCCTTCATCCGCGCCTCATGGCCAAAGCCTGGGTCGGGCACCACAAGTTCTGCCACCCGCGTCGGCTGGCTGATCCGGTTGATCGGCAGACTGCCGCACAGCATCTCAAGAAACGGCGCATAGGACTTGCGCGCCCGCCAGTAGGACTTCGGCCCAATCGGGATGAAAAGCACCGAAGCCACCGTTTCGGTATCAAGCGCCCAAAGCCGTGGCGTGGACTCCAATAGGAAATGCCCGAAATGCGGGTGCATCGGGCCAGCGAACAGATGGCGTCCCGGCAGCACAGGCAACGGTTCGGCCAAAAGTGCCGGGTCCGGCATCTCGCGGGCCTTGCGCGGCCGGATGTGGTCAAGCGAAAACTCGACAAAGGCCCCGTCCTTGTCCAGCACACCGCAACGCCCGCTCTCATCCGGCGGGCAGACTACCGCATCCTGCAGCACGACGACCCGGTCGCTCATCGCGGTCGCGTTGTAACTGGCCACGTCCCGGTCCCTTTGTCCTTGGCTCAGCGCAGCCCGGTCACAGCCCGCGCGCCTGATGTATGGCAGAGCTTATCTGCCTTGGAAACCAGTCGTGCCAACGGCCACCTTCCTCGGCCAGCAGTTCCCGCACCGGCCGGTTGTGCTGGCCGTATGGGATCATCTCGACCGTCACCGGGCACCCCCGGGCCTGCAGGTCCGCGTCCAACCGGTGCACGGCGGCACGCTGCATAATCGCATCGCCCCGCGCGATCAGCAGGGCACTGCGGCAGGCCTGGCCCGGCCCGATCCGCCAGGGCTGCGGCGGAACCGAAGCAATCCCAAGCGCCAGCACCGGGGCCGCATCCCCGCTTGTTCCCTCCAGACCATAGGCATAGCCCAGCGCCGCCATTCCGCCCGCCGAAAGCCCGGCAACGATCAGCGGCAGGTCACCCAGCGCTGGCCCGGCGCTGTCGTGGCGCAGCCAGTCGACCGCGGCCCCGAAATCCTGCACGGCACGATAAAGAAGCGGCCCGAACAGCCGCGCGGCAATCTCCGGGTAAACCTCGGCACTGCGCGCAACAGCCGCTTCAACGGTAGGCCTGTCGCCCTCGGGCAGGTCGCGCCAAGGGTCACCGCCTTTGCGATAGTCAATCGACGCAAAGGCCAGCCCCATCTCCGGCACCAGCCTCGCAAAATGCCGGGCCAGCCGATCCTGGCGTGTGCCTGAGACGAAGCTGCCGCCATGCGCATAGACCACCAGCCCCGCAGGCCGCGCCACGCTGCACGAATAGTCCAGCGCCACCCCCGGCCGGTAGGCATGGCTTTCCACGCGTGCCGGATCAGCCATCGCCGTCCGTCCCCTCCAGCCGCAGGATCGCCGCTTTCAGGTCCAGCTCCCGCGACCCTTCCCGCAGAATATCCGCTTGCCGGAACCGCAAAAGCCCGGGAAGCGGCTCACGCAGTGGCCCTTTCGGCGTCAGTGCCATCCGCTTTCGGGTGATGGACGGCCGGGACGGCCCTGAAATCGGACGCAGCTTCGTCCCGTCACTTTCCGCCCTGACATCGACCGCTGCCACCGTCATCGGGGCCTGACCGGTCGCGAACAGCGCATCCAGCGCGTCGGGCAGCTTTGCCCCGTCCAACGGCGTCAGGATATCCTCGACCTCGGCGCAAAGCACCCAGTTGTAGTACAGCGTCAAACCGCTGGCGAAATGTGACAGCGTGGACCAGCGGCGTTCTTCCGGCGTTTCAGCCTCGGCAATGGCGGGCTGGTGCACCACATTCGCCCCTTGGGCAACGCGGTCAACCTCGGCGTCATGGCCCTGACGCAGGATGTAAAGGTTCTCGCGCCCGATCAGCCCGCCATAGTAGGCCACCCAACGCTCCAGCGCCAAGGGATCGCCCCCCAATTTGCTTTGGCCGACCATGGTCACCGCCGCCATCCGCGCCTTGGACGGGTCCGGGCCAAAGACCGGCGGCGGCGCATGGGTCGGCTCTTCGACCGGCTCAACCGCGATATCTGGCGGAAAGCCCTCAGGCCCGACCAGCGCCATCCCCGCCGGTGGGGGAACCTTGAAGACCCAACGCACCCGGCTGGTGCCAATCTGATCGGCAAGGAACTGCTCTGGCAGGTCCTTCAGCCCCGCCTCGGCCAGGATGATCCGGCTGCGGTAATGCAACAGGGTCACGTCCGCCTCCTCCGGCACCGGCTTGCCGCGCATCATGCCGTTTATGCTGTAATTGTACTTCTCGGGCAGGATGCTCCAGGTCATGCCCGCCCGCATCGTCGCCACCGGCAGGGTCATCTGGTCCAGATAGGGACGGCGGTTTTCAATCCCCGTGAGGTCAAGCATTTGCGCGCTGTCCATCCAGACCTCGGCAAAACGCTTGCCTTGCGGGCTGCGCCAGCGTTCATCGACCACGATCAGGCCTGCGTTGAAATAAGGGGCCACCGGCTTGCGCTTGTCGCGGTTCATCGTGATCCGCTCTTCCGGCACCGGCATCCCGAAGGCGCCATAGATCTGGTCCCACACCGTCTGCGGCGCCCAGCGCATCGAACTTGCCGCCACCATCCCGATCTGGCCCGGGCGCACGATCTCCTCCACGAGGCAGGGCTGCAAAAACAGCATGTCGCTGTCCAGAAACGCCGCAAAGTCGGTGTCTTTCGGGGCGAGGGTGGCGAGGATCTTGTTGCCATGCGGATAGGCCGGGTCAAACGCCCCCTCCGCCTCGATCGGGCGCACCTCAACGCGCAGCCGGCGCAACACCTCCAGCGGTTCCCGCTCCATTTCCGCCCAGCGGTGGCGCGGGCAATAGCCGATGACCTGCACCTCAGGCGGCAGGAATTTCCGGATCGAGGCCGCCAGATGGCACCCCATGTAAAGGTAATTCGGCGGCTCGACGATGAAGAACAGCGTCAGGGTCGGGGGCATGACAGGGGCCTTGCAGAGGGTTCAGAACACGCCATTGAAGCGGTCGGGCAAGCGGTAAATCTCGGGCGGGCGGCCACCGCCCATCAGCGTGAAGGGCGGCCGCAGGATGCGGTCCTCCAGCATGGCACGGCGAAAATCGGGGTGGTCCACGGTTTCCGCCACGGGGGGCCGCTGCGACAGCGCCTTGAACGTCCCTTCGACCGAGGTCCAGCCCCAGCCGCCCGCCTGCATCGCCCGCCGCTCTTCATCAGTCTTGCCCGCCAGCCGCCGGTCCAGGCTTTTCTGAAACCGCGCCATGCACAGGTCATAGTCGATGAAGCGCAAGTGGAAATTGTAAAGCTTCGGGTCCAGCGTGACCCGGTCATGGTTGGCCCCATGCCCGCCCGCCTTGAATTCCGTCGGGCGGCTGATCAGGCAGGGCTTGGCATAATTGGCATTCAGCCGGTAACAGCGCCGCGCCCCCAGGATCGACGTTCCGGGGGTCAGGGGCACATGCTCCGTCTCCACATTATGCACCATCTCGATGGCAAAGGTCGTCAGCGCGGGCGGCACCACATCCTGCTCTGCGATGGCGTCCAGATAGGCGACCAACCCCCCCGGCACATCCGGGTCCAGAACCACAAACTCATCCACGTCATTGCACGCAACCCAGCGATACGCCCCCGTCAGGGCCGAGGCGTGCAAGGACAAGATCTGCCAGCGCCGCTGGTTCACCGATTTCTTCAGCCTGTCATAGGGCAGGCGGATCACGTTGCAGCCCTGGGCTATCCGCGCCACATCGGCATTGCCGCCGTGGTTCAGGACATAGATCGCGTCATCCGGCAGAACCTTCCGCCAATGGGCAATCCAACGCTCAAGGAAGAAATCCTCCTCATGCACCATGGTCAGCGCGGCCAAAGGCGCTCGGGAACGGTCAAGCGCCATGGCATCGGCCCCTTGCGCCGGGCCATGGCAGCGGTGCGCGCCCCGTCATGCCGACTTTTCCCGCTTCTTGCGCTTGGGCGCGGGCTGTGGAACCGGCCCCGTCGATCTGCGCCAGAACCGCCG
>JAAUPC010000295.1 GCA_012036325.1 Paracoccaceae bacterium | reverse complement strand
GCGCGAAGCCGTGCGTCTCGACGGCTATCTCGCCGCCGCCCGCCACCAGCCTCGGTCTGGTCGAATACGCCCAGGGCCATCATGACCCGGCCACCGCGGAGCTTGGGCTCGCGCTCGAGCTCGATCCCACCGAGGCCGACGCGCTTTATGGTCTGGGCAAGGTGGCGGTGTCTGATCCGGGCCGGACGGCGCTGCAGCTGGCGAATTCCGAGACGGGGGTGATCCAGGACTTGGCCCCAGGGATTGCGGTCAGCGATCTGACGCAAGCCTTTGGCAAGGTGCCCTTCGCGTTCAACTGGCTGGGGTGCGAGATGGGCCTGGTCAGCGCCCACAAACTGGGCGGGCCGAAGGGGATTGGCGCGCTGGTGGTGCGGCAGGGGGTGGAGGTGCCACCCCAATTGCGCGGTGGCGGGCAAGAAATGGGGCGGCGGGCCGGGACCGAAAACCTGATCGGCATCGCCGGATTTGCGGCTGCAGCCACGGCGGCGGCGCGGGATCTGGCGAATGGCCTTTGGGACGAAGTGGCCGAAGTTAGAAATATTCTAGAATCAGAGTTGTCGGACGCGGCGAAAGAAACTATTTCAGTCGGGAATGGTGTGGCGCGTCTGCCGAATACCTTGTGTCTGGTGGCGCCCGGCTGGAAGGGCGAGACACAGGTGATGGCGATGGACCTTGCCGGTTTTGCGGTTTCGGCGGGGTCGGCCTGTTCCAGCGGCAAGGTGCGCGCCAGCCGCGTCTTGCGGGCGATGGGCTTTGACGAGGGCCTTGCGGGGCAGGCGATCCGGGTCTCAATCGGCCCGGGGGTGACGAAGGATGACGTGGGGCGGTTCGCGAAAGCCTGGACCGCCACCTATGCCAAGGCCCGCGCGCGGGCCGCATGACGGAAGGGATTGGGGCGATGACTGCCATGCTGAAGACGGCCGAGGCCACCGACGTGCGCGACGGGGTTGACCGTGAGACGGTGGAAACCGTCACGGCCATGGCGGGCAAGTACAAGTACGGCTGGGAAACCGAGATCGAGATGGACTATGCGCCGAAGGGCCTGTCCGAAGAGATCGTGCGGCTGATCAGCGCCAAGAATGAAGAGCCGGAGTGGATGCTGGAATGGCGGCTGCAGGCCTATCGGCGCTGGGTCAAGATGGAAGAGCCGACCTGGGCGATGGTCCACTATCCGGTGATCGACTATCAGGACCAGTATTATTACGCCAAGCCGAAAAGCATGGCCGTAAAGCCGAAGTCGCTGGACGAGGTCGACCCGAAACTTTTGGCAACCTATGCCAAGTTGGGAATTCCCTTGAAGGAACAGATGATTCTGGCCGGTGTTGAAGGTGATGCCGAACCCCGCCGCGTGGCCGTTGATGCGGTGTTTGACAGCGTTTCCGTGGGCACGACGTTCAAGGCGGAGTTGGCGAAGGCCGGGGTCATCTTCTGTTCCATCAGTGAAGCGGTGCGGGAGCATCCGGAGCTGGTGAAGCAGTATCTGGGCACGGTCGTTCCGCAGTCGGACAACTTCTTTGCCACGCTGAACAGCGCCGTTTTCAGCGACGGGTCCTTTGTCTACATCCCCAAGGGCGTGCGCTGCCCGATGGAGCTGTCGACCTATTTCCGGATCAATGCGGAAAACACCGGGCAGTTTGAACGCACGCTGATCATCGCCGATGAAGGGTCTTACGTCAGCTATCTGGAAGGCTGCACCGCGCCGAAGCGGGATACGCACCAGCTGCACGCGGCGGTGGTGGAACTGGTGATCCTGAAGGATGCCGAGATCAAGTATTCCACCGTTCAGAACTGGTATCCGGGCGATGAGGAAGGCCGCGGCGGGATTTACAACTTCGTGACCAAGCGCGCTGATTGCCGTGGTGACCGGGCCAAGGTGATGTGGACGCAAGTTGAGACAGGCTCAGCCATCACCTGGAAATATCCGTCCTGCATCCTGCGGGGGGATGACAGCCAGGGTGAGTTTTATTCGATCGCCATCGCCAACAACGCCCAGCAGGCCGATACCGGGACAAAGATGATCCACCTCGGGAAGCGGACGAAGTCGCGGATTGTCTCCAAGGGCATTTCGGCAGGTCGGGCGCAGAACACCTATCGGGGGCTTGTGAGCATGCACCCGAAGGCCAAGGACAGCCGCAATTACACCCAATGCGACAGCCTTCTGATCGGCGACAAGTGCGGGGCGCATACGGTGCCGTATATCGAGGTGCGCAACAACTCCAGCCGCGTGGAGCATGAGGCGACGACCTCCAAGGTCGATGACGATCAGCTTTTCTATTGCCGGTCGCGCGGGATGGATGAAGAAGAGGCTGTGGCCCTGGTAGTCAACGGCTTCTGCAAAGAGGTCCTCCAGGCCCTGCCGATGGAGTTTGCCATGGAAGCGCAAAGCCTTGTGGCGATCAGCCTTGAGGGGAGCGTGGGGTGAAGTCGGCGCCGAAAGTTCAAAGCGGGCGGCACAAACGCGGGCTTTTCATCTCTCCTCTTGGGCATGTGGTCAGGACCACGGTGCTGCAAGAGCCGATCCTGTTCACGGTGAACAACCCGGCGGACTTGATCCAGAAGCACCACCTGCGGGGCGAATTTTATGAGCCCGAAGAGCTTGCCATCATCGCTCGGCACTTTCCGCTTGGCGGCAGCTTTCTGGATATCGGAGCCAATATCGGCAACCATACGCTTTTCGTTGCCAAGTTCCTGCATGCCGCCCGGGTTGTGTGCATAGAACCCAATCCACCCGCAATCGCCATACTTGAAAGCAACGTCTGGCTGAATGGCCTGACGCGGATTGTGGATGGTGCCTACCTTGGGATCGGGCTGTCGGACAAGCCGCAGGAAAACGCTGCGATGGCCTATCGTGCCAAGAACCTTGGCGGTGGCCGTGTCGTTCCGGGTGAGGGGAATATCAAGCTTGATCGGGCAGACCGCCTTCTGGCTGGGCAGCGGTTCGACTTTGTCAAGATTGACGTCGAAGGCATGGAAATGGATGTGCTTTCCGGGATGGCTGGGCTCTTGGCTGAACACCGGCCAAAGATGTTCATCGAGGTCGACAATGCCAATGGTGCCCAGTTTCAGACTTGGATGAAAGCGGCGGGCTACCGGGTTCTGGAACAGTTCAAACGCTATCCCGAGAATACCAACTATCTGGTTGCTCCGGACACGTGATGCGCAACACCCTGGCCATGGCTGCAGCAATCTGGGCTGTCAAATTAGGACAGGACCGTTGGCGCACGCCTGCCGCGGGGTGCCGCGAATGAATGCGTTGGAAATGCCGGAAGGCGAGGGCACGGAACCGAGCTTTGACCTGACCTTTCCGCCGCAGGTGGAGGCGCTGGTCAAGCGCGAATACTCAGCGGCCCGCACGATCCTGGAATATGGCAGCGGCGCGTCGACCGTGCTTGCAGCCAATTTGGGCGTGCGGGTGATCAGCGTGGAAAGCGATGCAGCCTGGGCTGACCGGTTGCGCCAGCATCTAGCAGAAATCTCGGCCTCGGCGGTGGTGCATCATGTTGATATCGGGCCAACCAAGGAATGGGGCCGACCGAGCAACCGGCACGGGTCGGCGCGCTTTCACCGCTATGCGCTGTCGGTCTGGGACCGGCCCGATATGGGCGCGCCGGATCTTGTGCTGATCGACGGGCGGTTTCGCGCGGCCTGTCTCGCGGCGGTCATGCTGCGGGCCAGGCGACCGACGACGGTGCTGTTCGACGATTACGTCCCGCGCCGCTATTACCACGTGGTCGAGAAATTGGCCCGGAAAGAAGCAACCATCGGGCGGATGGCGCGGTTCACCGTGACCCCCGGCCCGATCCCGCCCGCGATGCTGACCGAGGTCATCGGCTGGTTCCAGGACCCGCGCTGACCCCTTTCACGACTTATTCAGGAACGAAAAACATGCTTGATATCAAGAACCTGCACGTCAAACTTGAAGACGAGGACAAAGTCATCCTGCGCGGGGTCAACCTGAAGGTCGGCCCGGGTGAAGTGCATGCGATCATGGGGCCAAACGGGTCGGGCAAATCGACGCTGTCTTATGTGCTGGCGGGGCGGGATGGCTATGCGGTCACCGCAGGCTCGGCCACGCTGGAGGGCGAGGAACTCCTTGAGATGGAGCCCGAGGAACGCGCGGCGGCGGGGCTGTTCCTTGCGTTCCAGTACCCTGTGGAGATTCCCGGCGTGGGCAACATGACCTTTCTGCGCACCGCGGTGAACGCGCAGAAAAAGTCGCGTGGCGAGCCGGAACTTAGCGCGGCAGAGTTTCTGAAACTGGTGCGCGAGAAGGCCAAGACGCTGAAGATCGACGCCGACATGCTGAAGCGCCCGGTCAATGTGGGCTTTTCGGGCGGTGAGAAAAAGCGCAACGAAATCCTGCAGATGGCGATGCTTGAGCCGCGCATGTGCATTCTGGACGAAACCGACTCGGGCCTCGATGTCGATGCGATGAAGCTGGTGTCGGACGGGGTGAACGCGCTGCGGGATGCCGGGCGGTCGTTCCTTGTCATCACGCATTACCAGCGGCTTTTGGACCATATCAAGCCCGACGTGGTGCATATCATGGCGGCGGGGCAGATCATCCGCACCGGCGGGCCGGAGCTGGCGCTGGAGGTTGAGACGAACGGCTATGCCGACATTCTGGCCGAGGTGAACTGATGGCCCTTCCCAAGCTGAAGGAAGACGCCCTCGCGGCGCGCTCCTCGGGCGCCAGCCCGAGCAGGTCGCGGCCCTCGAAGAGCACCTCGCCCTTCGTGACCTCGTAGCCGGGCTTGCCGGC
>JAAUPC010000294.1 GCA_012036325.1 Paracoccaceae bacterium | reverse complement strand
CCTCAACCGCGCCTTCGGGCAGCGTCACGGCCGTGACACCGGCGGCCAGGCCGGTCACATCGGCGGGGATATTTGCCACCGTCCAGTGCCACCAGCCCGAGCCGGTCGGCGCATCGGGATCATATAGGGTCAAGATCAGGCTTTCGGTCCCCTCCGGCACCCCGGACCAGGTCAGCGCGGGCGACAGGTTGGGCCCGTCGCAGCCAAAGCCGTTCAACACCTGCGCCGCAGGCAACCAGCCGCCGTCGGTGAAATCGGGAGAGGTCAAGACCATCTCGGCCAGCGCAGGGCTGGCGAAAAGGGATAGGGCAAGGGCAAGGTTTCGGGTCGTCATGGGCAGCCTCCTTCAGGGTTGGAGCGCCAATGCTACTCCGCCGCCCGCGCGCCAATGATGCCGGGCCGATCAATCGCTGTGCCGCTCCGCTCAGCCCGGATCACGCTCGGTGCCAACCCGAACCGCGCCCGGAACCGCAACGCAAAGCGCGAGGGCGAGGCATAGCCGACTTGAAACGCAATCTCTTGCACCGGCAGGTCGGTTGCCTGCAAAAGCCCCAGCGCCCGGTTCATCCGCATGTCGGCCAAAAGGGCAGAAAGGCCCGCCCCCTCCTCAGCCAGATGACGGCGGAGGGT
The DNA here is from genome assembly GCA_012036325.1 of Paracoccaceae bacterium. GTDB lineage: Bacteria > Pseudomonadota > Alphaproteobacteria > Rhodobacterales > Rhodobacteraceae > Tabrizicola. The sequence continues at coordinate 4,133 of JAAUPC010000294.1, read as the reverse complement.
CGCCTCGCTCAGGCCATGGGCGCGGGCCACCTCAGCCGCTGGCCAATCGCGGGCAAGATCGGCCCCGGCCAGGGTACGGATACGGTCCGACAGGGTCGGCGGCTTTGGCGGCGGCAAACGCAAGCCAAAGCTGTCAAGCCAGAGAAGCACCTCCAGCACGGCATGATCCCGGATCGCCTGCGGCGTGGCCGGACGCCGACAAAGCTCCAGCGCCCGGTCGAAGGCCGCCAAGGCCCGTGGCTCCACAGTGCTGTCAGTGGCGCGGGGGCCGGTCGGGGCCGCGATCCCTGGCGCAATCACAATTGCCGTCGCGCGATAGGGGCTGCCCGGCGCGGGGTGGTTCTCAACATCCAGCGGCAGATGTGCGGGCATCAGTGTCAGATGCCCGCCGGAACCGCCGCTTCCACCGCGCCACGGATCACCTTGTGCCCGACTTCAACCCGCAGGATCACCGGCACCTCACCCACCACGGCGCGGAAACCTGCCCGCACGCCTTGCCGCAGCCGCACCACATCTGGCGCACGCGGATCGGGGCGCGGCGGGTCGGGGTCAAGCGGAATGGGCGCGTGCCGAGTCATGCCCCAAGGGTGGCAGGCTTCGAGGTCCGGGAAAAGCCCCATCGGGCCATGCCGCCTGGCATCCCGCGACCTGTCTGCAACGGCACCCCGGGGCGGACGGAGGGTTACGAATTGAGCGCGTTCCGCGCGAAGTCCTTTTGTCTCGCCCTTTGCGCGAAATGCGCAAAAGGCTCGGTCATTGGGGCATTCTGCCCCAAACCCCTGAGGATATTTGGGCAGACAGAAAAGCACTGGATAAGAGGGTGAAAGCGCCGCCACTTCAAGGGCGGGGTCCTGATCGGCATTTCTTGTGTGAAGCCGTGACACCCCGCACGCGTTGTCCTGTCGAAGGCAGGCCCTTGGCAAGCGCCCCCGTTCCCCCGATAACTGCCCGCGAAGGAGACCGCGCATGCCCATCGATTTCGCCGCAAAGAAGGCCCTGTTTCACCTGCCCGAAGGGGTGATCTACCTTGACGGCAATTCCCTGGGCCCAATGGTCAAGACCGCCCCTGCGGCGGTTGACCGGGTGGTGCAGGCCGAATGGGGGGAATTGCTGATCCGCGGCTGGAACAAGGCTGGTTGGATGGCGCAACCGGCGGCCCTGGGCAACCGGGTGGGCAAGCTGATCGGGGCAGAACCGGGGACGGTGGTCCTGGGCGACACGCTGTCGATCAAGGTCTACCAGGCCCTTGCCTCGGCTTTGGAGATGACCCCCAAGCGTCGGGTGATCCTGTCGGATACCGGCAACTTCCCGTCCGACCTTTACATGGCCGAAGGCCTGTGTCGCACGCTGGGCGGGCAATACCGTCTGAAGACGGTTGCGCCAGAAGAGGCGATGGCCGCCATCGACGAAACCACCGCCGTCGTCATGCTGACCGAAGTGGATTATCGCACGGGCCGCCGCCACCACATGGCCGACATCACCGCCCGTGCGCATGAAATGGGGGCGATCACAGTCTGGGACCTTGCCCATTCCGCAGGCGCCCTGCCCGTGGACCTTGCCGGGGCCAAGGCGGATTTCGCGGTCGGCTGCACCTACAAATACCTCAACTCCGGCCCCGGCGGCCCCGCCTTCATCTATGTGGCACCCCGGCATGCCGAGGTGGCGCGCCCCGCCCTCTCTGGCTGGCTGGGCCATGCCGCCCCCTTCGCCTTTGACCTTGACTACCGCCCCGGCGCAGGCATCGAACGGATGCGGGTCGGCACGCCCCCGGTCCTGCAGATGGCCACCCTTGAGGCCGCGATGGATGTCTGGAACGGTGTCGACATGGCCGAGGTGCATGCCCAGTCCCTGCGCCTGCAGGACCAGTTCATCAAGGGCGTCGAGGCGCGTGTAAAGGGTCTGACCCTTGCCACGCCCCGGTCGCACCTGATGCGCGGCAGTCAGGTTTCGTTCCGCCACCCCGAAGGCTATGCCATCATGCAGGCCCTGATCGCCGAAGGCGTCATCGGCGATTTCCGCGCGCCTGACATCCTGCGCTTTGGCTTCACGCCGCTTTACATCGATGAAGATGACGTGGCCCGCGCGGTCAGCATTCTGGCCCGGATCATCGACTACGGCACCTGGGACAAGCCGGAATTCAAGGCCCGCGCGGCCGTAACGTGATGGGGGTGACCTGATGATCAGCTTTCAGAACCCGGCATCAATGCCAAAGCCCGCCTCGCGCTACAGCCAGTTGGCGCTGGCCGAAGGGGTGACGCGGCGGCTCGAAATCTCGGGCCAGATCGGCGTGCATCCCGATGGCACCCTGGTCGAGGGGCTGGGGGCGCAGCTTGACACGGCCCTGGCCAATATCGATCGCGCCTTGCTGGCCGTGGGAATGACCCGGGCCAACCTGATGAAGATCACCGTGTACCTGACCCAGAACACGCCCGAAGCCGTGGCCAGTTACCGCGCCCGGCGCGACACTTGGGTGGGCGATGGCACACCGCCCGCGTCCACCCTCTTGATCATTGCGGGCCTTGCCTCCCCCGCGCTGCTGGTTGAGGTGGACGCGGTTGCGGCTGGCTGACCGATGATCCGGCTTATCCGCCCTTACCGGCCCGAGGACCGCGCGGCCACGCTGTTGATCTACTACCGGGCGATCATGGAAGGCACCGCAGAGGTGATCGGCGAGGCTGAGCGGATCGCCTGGGCTGGAACGCCGGAAATAGATCCGATCACCGAAGACAAACTGACCCAGCAATGGTGCTGGATCGCCGAAGAAAACGGCCGCCCAACCGGCTTTATGTCGCTGTGCCCGGATGGCCTCTTGGACATGGCATTTGTCATTCCCGAGGTGATGGGCAAAGGCACTGCCAGCGCACTCTACGATGTGCTGCTGGCCAAGGCGCGCGCTGAAGGCTTGCCCCGATTGACCGTCCTTGCCAGCGCCTTTTCGCGCGGTTTCCTGCTCAAGCGCGGCTGGCAGATCGACAGCGAGGGGATGCAGGAATATGACGGCTACCTCTACCATCTGTCCCGCATGTCGCTGTCCCCGGTCTGACGGTCAGGCCCCTCCATCCGGCCCCCGTTTCGACGCGCGAGGTCAGGAAATCCCGCTTTCCACCTGTTTTGACGCGGTTTTCACGCGCCCGTGATCATATTCCAACCCCCGCACGGTTTGACGCGCGCTCACGGGTCGGTTACCGTCGCGGCAAGAAGCCGTGTGCCCTGCCGCCACGGCCCCTGCCCAAGAAAGCCCTTGTGATGCGTCTGATGTCTACCCTTGTCCGCCATCGCGCCATGGTTCCGGCCGTGCTGGCCCTGATGGTTCTTGGCGCTTGCGTTGACCCTTCGGTCAGCCCCTCGACGTCGAACCAGCCTTTGCCAAAGGCCGATGAAAAACGTCTACGTCGCCACCATGGACGCCGGCATCCAGCTTCCCGCCCTGCCGCAGGAAGAGATCCCCGAAACCTACCGCCGCCAGGTCGTGGCCTATGAGACCGACCAGGCCCCGGGCACGATCATCATCAACCCGAAGACCCGCCTGCTGTATTATGTCGTCGGCAAGAACAAGGCGATCCGCTACGGCATCTCGGTCGGGCGCGCCGGGTTTGAATGGTCAGGCACCGCCGATGTGGTCGAGAAAAAGCAGTGGCCGACCTGGACCCCCCCGAAAGAGATGATCGAGCGGGATCCTAAGCTTGCCAAATGGGAAAAGGGTCAGCCTGGCGGGCCGACCAACCCCTTGGGCGCGCGGGCGATCTACCTGAAATCGGGTGGCGTTGACTACGGCTACCGCATCCATGGCACGCCGGACTGGAAGTCGATCGGGCGCAATGCCTCGTCCGGCTGCATCCGGATGATCAACCAGGACGTGATCGACCTCTATAACCGCCTGCAGGGCGGCGAAAAGGTGATCGTGTTGACAGCTTCAGGCGAAATTCCCAAGGGTCTTTACATCCCAAAGCCGCCAGCCCCGAAGAAGAAGGAAGTGGTGGCCCCGGTCACGCCGGTGCCCGCGCTGACCATCCTGCCGCCGCCGTCCATCGCCGTGGGTGGTGCGCCGGTGGTGGCCAGCATCCCCGTTTGCCCGCCCAATATCACCAGTCTGAACAACAAGCGGCGGGGTCCGGCCTGTGTTGCCCGCCTCC
>JAAUPC010000293.1 GCA_012036325.1 Paracoccaceae bacterium | reverse complement strand
CTGGAACAGGCCGACGCGATACGGGAGGTCGGGGCGGGCCTGCAAATCTCGCCCAACGGGGCGGTGGTGTTGCGGGCGCTGGGGTTGCAGGCGGCGCTTGAGGCGCCTCCACCCGGGCTGAGGCGGTCCACCTGTTGGACGGGCCGACGGGCGAGCCAGTCACCCGGCTTGACCTCGCACGGCTGCGGCCGGGGCAGGGCTACCATTTCCTGCACCGGGCCGACCTGATCGCGCTTCTCTGCCAGGGTGCGGTTGAGGCAGGGGTCACCTTGCGCCTTTTCTCCCGGATCACGGCAGTTGACCTTGACGGCCCGCACCCCGCCGTGGTGCTGGACGGGGGGGAGCGGGTGGAAACCCCGCTTCTGATCGGGGCGGATGGCCTGCACTCACGTCTGCGGGCGGCGCTGAATGGTGACCGGCCGCCGTTCTTCACCGGTCAGGTCGCCTGGCGCGCGGTGATCCCTTGCGAACCTGGTGCGGCCCCGGTGGCCGAGGTGCATATGGGCCCGGGCCGCCATCTGGTCAGCTACCCTTTGCGCGGCGGCACGCTGCGCAACATCGTCGCCGTCGAAGAGCGTGCGAAATGGGCCGAGGAAAGCTGGACCCTGCGCGATGACCCAATGGACCTGCGCCTGGCTTTCGCGGGCTTTGCACCCAAGGTGCAAGGTTGGCTGGCGCGGGTGGAAGATCCCTGGCTTTGGGGCCTTTTCCGCCATCCGGTGGCTGGGACTTGGACCCGGACCCTGCCACAGGGCGCCGTGGCAATCCTTGGGGACGCAGCGCATCCCACGCTGCCGTTTCTGGCCCAGGGGGCCAGCATGGCGCTGGAAGATGCTTGGGTCCTTGCAGAGATGCTGGCCACCCATGACACGCCCGCAGCGGCCCTTGCAGCCTATCAGGCGGTGCGGAAACCCCGCACTTCCCGGATCGTGGCGGCGGCCAACGGCAATGCCCGGGCCTACCACCTGTCCGGCCTGTCTCGGCTGATCGGCCACACTGGCCTGCGGGTTCTGGGTCGCGTCTCGCCGGGGATGATGCTGTCGCGCTTCGATTGGCTTTACGGGCATGACGTAACCACCTCGTAGGGTGGGCAATAGTGCCCACCCTACATGGCGCACCCTACGCCGCGAGCCTTACCCAGACCGGCACATGGTCGGAAGGTTTGTCGCCCCCGCGCACCGCCTTGTCGATGCCTGCCTCCTCCAGCCGGTCGGCCGCCTGCGGGCTGAGAAGGAGGTGGTCGATCCGGATGCCGTTGTTCCGCTCCCACGCCACCGCTTGATAGTCCCAAAACGTATAGACCCCCGGCGCGCCGTTGCGGGCGCGAATGGCATCCGTCAGGCCAAGGTTCAGCATCCGGCGAAACGCTTCGCGACTTTGCGGCAGGTACAGTGCGTCACTGGTCCAGTTTTCGAGCTTTGCCGCATCCACCCCCTGCGGGATCACGTTGTAATCGCCAAGGCAGACGAAAGGCTCTTCGCTGGACAGAAGGTCCCGCACCCGCGCCTCCATCCGGTCCATCCAGGCGAGCTTGTAATCGTATTTCGGCCCCGGCGCCGGGTTGCCGTTCGGCAGGTAGAGGCCACAGACCCGCACCGGGCGGCCTGCGTCCACAACCGCTTCGATCCAGCGGGCCTGATCGTCGCTGTCATCGCCCGGCAAGCCCCGCCGGATGTCGCTGAGGGGCAGCTTCGACAGGATCGCCACGCCGTTGAAGCCTTTCTGGCCGTGGGTTTCCACGCGGTAACCAAGCGCTTCGAACACCTCGCGCGGGAAGGCGTCATCGACCGACTTGATCTCTTGCAGGCAGACCACATCCGGGGTGGCGCTGGCCAGCCAGGCGGGCAGGGCCTCGATCCGGGCCTTGATGCCGTTGATGTTGAAGGTGGCAAGTTTCATAGGGCAGCCCTCCGCTTGGCCCCCATCTAGGCTGCTGAAGGCCCCGTGTTCAAGCGGTCTGGCGCAGGGGCAGGGTGGCGGCCTTCAGCCAAAGCGCATCGACGCGGTCAAGTTCCACCGGATCGAAGGCCTGCGCCTCCTCCCAATACCGACCTGAGGGCACCATGTACCCCAGTGCCGCCTCCGCCTCTAGCGCTGCAGCGGCATGGTCCGGGCAGTAGGCGTGCGGCCGGGCATGGGCCGCCGCCACCCGGGCCACCCGCGGGAAGATCAGCCGGGACGGCCCGGTCGACAGGTTCACCATGGCACAGCCCTGCATTGCCGCCATGACCATCAGCCGCGCCGACTTCGCCTCAAGCGACCGCAGTGTGATGTCCTTGCGCAAGGGGTCTGGCGCGCCGGTGCCATAGAAATGCGTGTTCCCTGTCGCCGCATAATGCATGTCGCACCCGAAGGCGGCGATCACCCGGGGCCGCAGGGCATGCAAGGCCCAATAGGCCGCGGTAAAGGCCATGGTCGCCCCGGCATAGACAAAGCCGCCATAGGCATTCTGCGCCGGAACAAAGTCTGCTTCGGTGACCAAGGCCTGGTCCGCCGCCGGCGCCGGCCGGCGTTCTTGCGGAAATCCCAAGGGAAGACCGCCGCGTCCCAATCCATCCGGACGCGCCAGGCATTGTTGATCGCAATCACCCGTTCAAACGGAGCGCGCGGCCACTGCGCCGCTTCTACCACCATCGGCGCGGATCCCAGCATCAAGACAGTCGTCATCGGGCACCCTCCGCAGCCTGAAAGGGCACTTAGTGCGCCCCCGGCCCCGGACCACCGCGAATTCGGCCTCAGATCGAAAAAGACGTGCCGCAGCCACAGCTTGAGGTCGCATTCGGGTTCTGCACCACGAAGCGCGCGCCGATCAGCTCATCGGTGAAATCGATCACCGCATTGGCCAGGAAGGGCAGGCTGACGCTGTCGACCAGCACCTTCTGCCCGTCCTTTCCAGCACCAGATCATCGGCCCCAGCCTCATCCAGTCGGATGTCATATTGAAACCCCGAACAGCCGCCGCCATCCACCGCCACGCGCAGCGACTTCACCTCACCGGTCAGTTCCGCAATCTCGGCCAGCCGGGCAAAGGCCCGGTCGGTCACCTTGGGGGGAAGCGTCAGTTCCATGGCTGTTCCCGTATCCTTCCGCGCATCATGCGAATATAGGTCACCCAACCGCCGCTAACAAGCCGAGGTCTTGATGCTGCAGCCCTATGCCTGTCACCCGGATGCGTCGCTTGGGCGGCGCTGGCCGGAACGGCTGTCGTCCTTCCGCTCGCCCTTCCAGCGCGACCGGGACCGGATCATCCATTCCAGCGCCTTCCGCCGCCTGAAACACAAGACGCAGGTCTTTGTCGAGCATGAGGGCGACTATTACCGCACCCGCCTGACCCACACGATTGAGGTCGCGCAAGTCGCCCGGACCATCGCCGGGGTCCTTGGCCTGAACACCGACCTGGCCGAAGCGGTGGCTTTGGCCCATGACCTTGGCCACACCCCCTTCGGCCATACCGGCGAAGACGCGCTGGAGCGGCTGATGGTGCCCTATGGCGGCTTTGACCATAACGCGCAGGCCTTGCGGATCGTGACCCGGCTGGAACGCCACTACGCCGATTTCGACGGCCTAAACCTGACCTGGGAAACGCTGGAGGGTATCGCCAAGCACAACGGCCCGGTGATCGGCCCTAACGCCGACAAGAAACACGACGGCCCCTTGCCCTATGCCCTGGCTGAGGTGAACGCCGAATGGGACTTGCGGCTGGACACCCATGCCAGCGCCGAAGCGCAAGTTGCCGCCATCGCTGATGACGTGGCTTATAGCCACCATGACCTGCATGACGGCTTGCGCTCGGGCCTTTTCACCGAAGCTGACCTGATGGAGCTTCCGGTGACCGGCCCCGCGTTTGAGGAAGTGGACCGCCTTTACCCCGGCCTGGAAAAGATGCGCCGCCGGCATGAGGCCCTGCGCCGGGTCTTTGGCCGGATGGTCGAAGACGTGATTGCCGTGGCGCAAAATCGCCTCGCCAGCGCGCAGCCGAAATCGGCCGAGGATATCCGCCAGCTTGGCACCACGGTGATCCGGTTTTCGAAGCCGCTCTTCCAGGACCTGAAGGCCGTACGCAGTTTTCTTTTCCACCGCATGTACCGCGCGCCCAGCGTGATGGCCGTGCGGGCCGAGGTGACGCAAAAGCTGGATGACCTCTTCCCGCTTTTCCTGCGTAACCCGACCTTGTTGCCCCCGGAATGGCAAGCCGACGTGCAGGCCGCCACGGATGAGACGCAACTTGCCCGGGTGATCGCCGACTATGTGGCCGGCATGACCGACCGCTTCGCCATTCAGGAACACCAGCGCCTTTGCGCCTGACGGGGGCTGACAGCGCCTGGCTGGGCCTTCGGAAGCCTCCGGCGGGAGTATTGGAAAAAGAGCAAACGCACTTGCTCATTTCTCAAATTACTCTCAAGGGGTTTGGGGACAGAATGTCCCCATCGCCGAAGGCTTTCGGCGCGCCTCTTCGCGCGCTGAAAGGCTGAGACAAAAGGCTTGCGGCGCCCCGCCGCTCCGCCAGTAACCCGGCGAGGGGAGGGTCAGTCGCGCCGCAGGGCTGCCGCCACCCATACGCCCGCAATTCCCAGCGAGGCAAGCATGTTCCACCCTGCCATCGAGATCCCCAGGATCGACCATGCTATCGCATCGCAGCGCACCGGGGCTGCGACGTCCACTGCGGGGTTCAGAAGGTCCGCCGCCGAAATCCCCTCGATCGACCCGGCGGTGCAAGAGGCCAGCCCGGCCCACCAGCCCTGCTCCACCCCGACATGAAAGCCCCCGATC
>JAAUPC010000292.1 GCA_012036325.1 Paracoccaceae bacterium | reverse complement strand
ATTGCAGCCCCGGAAGTCGATCAATACCCCGGATGTTCAATCAAGTCCTTAGGCTGAGATCCGGCGAAATCGATTTGCAAACTCCAGCGCTTAACTTCGACCGTAGTCGCCCAAAGAGGGAGTGGCGACAATGTCCGCAGTGAGCAAAGTTGGCTCCGACGATCAGTTCCGGCATCCGGCAAAGTCACCTCGGTTCTGCCATTCGGCAGACTTACCGAAGGCAGGCCGGACTTCGCCGGTTCTTGTCGTTCCCATCCCTACTTCAAACCGGAGACTTTGTAGCCACCAGAATAACAGGTTCGGTCTTGGTATTCGCGGAGGATGTGTCGTCTACATCGGCCACGAATCCTGCGGCACCCAGCTCGGCGCAAACCTCTCCGAAAGCTGGGAAACGATACACATCTGCCGGGAAGGCGCTGACGGCTGCCGAGTTCGCAGCCGTCCTGAATACGAGCGCGAGCTTTGCGCCGGGCTTCATCACCCGGGCAATTTCGCGAAAGGTTGCATCCCTGTCTTCCCAGAAATAGACGACATGGACGCACAGCAGGCGGTCGAGCTTACCATCGGAGGCTCGCTCAGGGCTCACCGGGCCCAGCTGGACAGCATCATGAAGGCCCTAGGATACCGGCGTGACGCGATCTCCACCATGGGTGACTTCGCCGCGGTGCCGCGCCTTGACTGGCCGCCTGGGGCTCGGCGCGCCCCGTGGTTTGCCGAGGATCTCACCGCACCCGGCGCACATGGTTGCAGATGGCCACCATGTCGCGCGCGCCGACCTCAGCCTCGCGCACCAGAAAGTCGAAGTGCTGGGTGATGGTTTCCACCCGGGCGGAATCGCGGAAGGCAAGGTAGTGGCGGCCAAGATAGATCACCGCCAGAAGCGGGCCGAAGACGGTGATCGGGGCGGAAAAGAGCCGCCGCGCGTCGAAGAGACAAAGGCGAAGCGAGGGGTAAAGCTGTTCGCACAGCGCCATCAGGTGCTGAAGCTGCTGAAGCCGTAGTTGGGCCGAGAGGCCTTCGTAATAGCCGGTGCCGGTGGCGAAGGCGGTCAATTCATGCAGCGGAAGGGCGATTTCGTAATCCGATCCCGCGCCGCGCATCCATTTCAGCCGGTCCTCAAAGGCGCCGATGGCCTGTTCGGCGGTGCGGCCAAGCTGGGGCTCATACTCCCATTCCACCACGCTGCGGATCTTCAGCATGTCAGGCAACGTGGCCGGGACATGGCGGATCTTGTAGCCCGCCGCTTCCTGATGCCAGCCGAAGATACGCTCATCAATCAGCGCGCGGGGGGCTTCGGTCAGGGAAAGCGAGGCAGCGAGAAGGTCGGCGATGGGTTCGGGCCGCCGACAGGCCCAGAAGCCAGTCCGCGCTGATGCCAAGCGCGCGGGCGCAATCGGCGGCAAGCTGACGCGTTCGGCAGCCGCGTGCCAGGCTGCAGAAGGGCCGAGATGGTGGACCGGTCGACCCCCGTCAGCCGGGCCAGCGCGGCCTGGGTGACCTTGCGATCCCGCATCGCCTCATCCAGGCGGGCGCGGAAGACTGGGGCGCGGTCGCGTTTATCCATCATGTGTTGCTTTTCCAAAACGTCGGCGAGGTTTCGTTGACATTATCCCGAATTCCCCCGCAAAGCACGCGCTGATAGCGTCACAGGAAATTTACCTGATCGGGCATGATCTTGCACAACAATGAACGACCGGAAAACCGGCCTGGTTCCCCAGCCATCGAATGGCCCACACTCTTGGTCTTTGGGGCGACTTACACGCTTTGGGCCGTTGCCACCGCGCTCTTGTGGCAGGTGTCGCCAGTTCTTGCCATTCTGGCCGCAGCGCTGGCCATCGCGCAATATTCGTCGCTGACGCATGAAGTGCTGCACGGCCACCCCTTCGCCAACCAACGGCTCTCCGAAGTGCTGGTCTTTCCGGGCTTCACGATCTTTGTCCCCTACCTGCGCTTCAAGGACCTGCATCTGCAGCACCATTTCGACCCGAACCTGACCGACCCCTATGACGACCCGGAGTCGAATTTCCAGGACCCGGCGGTTTGGGCGCGGCAGTCCGCTTTGGTCAAGGCCGTGCTGCGGTTCAACAACACCCTTGCCGGGCGGATGCTGCTGGGCCCGGCGATTTCGACCTGGGCGCTGGTGACCGGGGACCTGAGGGCTGCTTTCAAGGGCGATATGCGCGTGGCCTTGGCCTGGGGCCTGCACCTGCCGGGCGTCGCGCTGGTTCTGTGGTGGCTGGTGGCGGTGGGCACGATGCCGGTCTGGGCCTACCTTTTGGCGGCCTACCTGGGGTGGAGCTTGTTGAAAATCCGTACCTATCTGGAGCATCGCGCGCATGAGGCGGCGCGGGCGCGCACCGTTGTCATCGAAAGCCGGGGGCCGCTGTCGTTGTTGTTCCTGAACAACAACTTCCACGTGGTACACCACATGCATCCGCAGGTGCCGTGGTACAAGCTGCCAGCGCTTTACGGCAGCAACCGCGACCACTATCTGCGCCGCAATGACGGCTACGTCTATGCAAGCTATGCCGAGATTTTTCGCCAGTTCCTGTTCCGGGCGAAAGACCCGGTGCCGCACCCGGTCTTTCCCGTTGCAAAGGGAGGGGCGCTAGAGCAGCCGGCGGAACTGCGGGGTGGTGCCGGAATTGTCGAAGAACGGCACGCCAGGCTGGTCACCGCCCGTCACTAGGGCGGCAACCTCGGCCAGCACCACTTCGGTGATGAAGGGCAGGTCCAGGGCGCGGGCTTCGGGCAAAGGCAGCCAACGCAGGTGCGCAAGTTCGCCGGACGCGGCAGAAAAGTCCTGCGGATCGCCGTCTAGGCAGACGGCATCGGCCAGAAGGAAGCGCGCGTCAAAGCGGCGGCTGCGACCGGGGGGCGTGATCGCCCGGAACACAAAGCGCAAGGCTGGATAGGTTGCCGGGCGAATACGGAGGCCGGTTTCCTCTTCAAGCTCGCGCAGGGCGGCGGCGACAAGCACGTCAGGCGCCGGAGCATCGGCATCGGCCATCAGCGAAAGTCTGTGGGCGCAGAGGTCCGACAGGTGACCTGCCAGCGGGGCAGCATGATCTTCCGGGTCCACCGCGCCGCCGGGGAAGACGAACTTCGACGGCATGAACACCGCCCCTGCCCCGCGCTGGCCCATCAGCACCTCGGGCCCCGCAGGACCCTGCCGCCACAAGATGACGGTCGCGGCGGGGCGGATTTCCTCAGTCATCGGCGCCAGATCCGAAGCCGTGCATCCGCTTGGCCCACTGGAAAGCGACCATGCCGCCCTTCAGACGGGGCAGAAGGAACAGCGACAGTGCCACGGTCCCGAAGGAGAAGATCAACGCCAGAAGCAAGGGTTCCGGCCGCCAAGTCGAGTAGACAAAGAGCAGGACCGGGGCAAGGATGTGGCCCACGATCAGGATGGTCAGATAGGCCGGGCCATCGTCGGCGCGCTGGTGGTGCAGCGCCTCGCCGCAGACCGGGCAGGCATCCCGCACCTTGAGATAGCCGCGCATCATTGGCCCGGCGCCGCAATTGGGGCACTTCCGCCGCCAGCCGCGCGCAAGGGCGGGGCGCAAGGGGCGGTCATCTTCATCGGCAAAGGTTTGGGGTTCAGACAGGTTCGCAAGGGGCATCGGCAGGGCTTTCGGCCAGATCGGGGACGTCGCATGGGCAAGCCGGGACCATGCGCCAACCGGCCGCGCGCGACAAGGGGGCCCTGCCCCCCCGTGTCGCCATGTCGCGAGGCGGGGGAGCACATCGCAGGCCGCGAAAATCTGCGACGGAAAGCGGCGGGTGGTCCGTTTGCCCTATCAGACGGGCCAGAGATAGGGCCCCAAACCTGGAGATGACCATGACTGGACCGATGAAATCCGCCGTTGCCGTTCTTGCCCTGATGGGGGCGGCCTTCGCCTCGGGCGCGATGGCGCAAGAGGGCCGCGCGGCCCGGGCGACCGTGGCGCGATGCTTCTGGAGATGTTTGATGGCATCGACACCGATGCTGATGGCAAACTGACCGAGGCGGAACTGGAAGCCCACCGCGCCGCAATGTTCACCGCGGCTGACGCCAACAGCGACGGCATGCTGAGCGCCGATGAGGTTGCGGCCCAGCACCTGGCCCGCTTCACCGAAAGCCTGCCCGACCGCACCGCCAGGATGATCGAGAACCGCGACAACAATGGTGACGGCAGCCTGTCCTTGGACGAAGTGGATGAAGGCCCGGGCCAGCGCCACTTTGCCCGGCTGGACAGCGACAATGACGGCGCGATCTCGAAGGCCGAGGCCGAAGCGGCGATGGAGAACATGGGCAAGCGCAAGCACCGCAAGGGCATGATGGGCGGCAGCGACAACTGACGCGCCAGGCCTGCGCCCTTGGCCAAACGCCCGCGAACCGCTAGACCCGTCACAGGATGACCATGGCCTACGACGCACAGGATCAAGCCTCGGATGAGGCGCTGATGGTTCTCTATGCCAATGGAGACCGTCAGGCGGCGCGGGCTTTGGCCGAACGGGTCACGCCGCGTGTCTTGGCCTATGCAGCGCGGATGCTGGGCGGCGACCGGGCCGAGGCCGAGGATGTGGCGCAGGAAACGCTTCTGCGGCTGTGGCGGATGGCGCCCGACTGGCGGCAGGGCGAAGCAAAGGTGACGACCTGGGCCTACCGGGTCGCCACCAATCTGTGCATCGACCGGCAGCGGTCTGGCCGCCGCAAGGGGCAGGTCACGCTGGATGATGCACCCGAGGTGGCCGATGGTGCGCCGTCAGCGGACCAGCGGTTGCAGGACGG
>JAAUPC010000291.1 GCA_012036325.1 Paracoccaceae bacterium | reverse complement strand
CGCCACCGACACCCCCGCCCGCTCCACCGCCGCGCGCAAGGGCGCCGCATCGGGCTTTCTGACCGGCAGCGTATCGGCCCCGACCAAGGCGCCAAAGGCACTCCGCACGCCAAGCTCACGCAACAGGACCTCGGCCAGTCCCTCCGGCTTGTTGGTGCAGATCGACACCGCAAAGCCTTGGCCCTTCAACGCCTCCACCGCATCCATCGCGCCGGGGTAAAGACGCGTATGCACCGCAATCGCCCCCCGGTAGGCTTCCAGCAGCAGCGGATAGGCCGCGTCGATATCGGCCTCCGACCAGTCCCGTCCCAGCCGGGTAAAACCCAGCCGCAGCATCGCCCGGCCGCCATGGAACGCCGTCAGTGCATCTTCCGGCCCCAGAACCGCGCCCCCCGGCAGGCAAGCATTCGCCGCCGCCAAAAGGTCAGCCGAGGTATCGGCCAGCGTTCCGTCCAGATCAAAGACAACGCAGCGCATGGCTTAGGGCCCCCCAATGGCAATCCTGAAACATCGCGTGAGGGCATGGCCCCTTGCCACCCCGCGCCACGGGGGTAAAACGGGCGCAACAATAAAGGAAGGGGCAGAATGCAGGTTTCGGTCATCGTGCTGGCAGCAGGTCAGGGCACGCGGATGAACTCCGACCTGCCCAAGGTCCTGCATCATGTAGCCGCAGCGCCCCTTCTGCACCACGCGCTGGCGACCGCCCACAGCCTTGATCCGTCGCGCATTGTCGTGGTCACCGGCCACGGGGGTGAGGCGGTCGCGACCTCCGCCCTTGGCTATTCCGAGGCGGTCGACACCGTCCTGCAGGACCCGCAACTCGGCACCGCCCATGCCGTGGCCCAGGCAGCACCCCTCCTTGCCGGGGCGGAGGGTGACGCCATCGTCCTTTACGCTGACACCCCCCTGATCCGCGAAACCACCCTCCGCGCCATGCTGGAGGCCCGCGCCCGCCATGCCGTGGTGGTGCTTGGCTTTCACGCCAAAGACCCCGGTCGCTACGGCCGCCTCATCACCACAGGCGACGATCTTCACGCGATACGCGAATTCAAGGACGCAAGCCGTGAAGAACGTTTGATAACCCTGTGCAACTCGGGCGTTGTCTGCGCCGATATGCAGCTCCTCCTGTCGCTGGTGGCCGAGGTGGGCAATGCCAATGCCGCCGGTGAATACTACCTGACCGACATTGTCGAACTTGCCCGCGCTCGTGGCCTGTCCGCCGGTGTGGTTCTCTGTGATGAGGCCGAGACGCTGGGCGTCAATACACGTGCCCAACTGGCCGAGGCTGAGGCCGCTTTTCAAGCCCGCGCTCGCGTCGATGCCTTGGAAAACGGCGTCACCTTGACCGCCCCCGAAACCGTGTTCTTCGCGCTGGATACCTGGATCGGCCGCGATGCAATCATCGGCCCGAACGTGATCTTCGGACCCGGCGTCACTATTGAATCTGGCTCGGAAATCAAGGGCTTCTGCCATCTGGAAGGCTGCCACATCAGCCGGGGCGCGACCGTCGGCCCCTTTGCCCGCCTGCGTCCCGGCGCAGAACTGGCCGAAGATGTCCATGTCGGAAACTTTGTTGAGATCAAGAACGCCATCCTTGGCGAAGGCGTGAAGGTCGGCCACCTCACCTACCTTGGCGATGCCGACATTGGCGATTTCACCAACATCGGCGCAGGCACGGTGACCTGCAACTACGACGGCGTGATGAAGCACCGCACCACCATCGGCAAGCGCGCTTTCATCGGGTCTGACACGATGCTGGTAGCCCCGGTCACGGTCGGCGACGGGGCTTTGACGGCCTCCGGCTCCGTCATCACCGAAGACGTCCCTGCCGAAGCCGTGGCCATCGGGCGCGCAAAACAGGTGAACAAACCGGGCCTCGCGACCCGGATGTTCGAAAAGTTAAAGGCCATCAAGGCCGCCAAGGCAAAGGGTAGTAAAAATGTGCGGTATTGTCGGGGTATTGGGCAATCATGAGGCTGCGCCTCTGCTGGTTGAGGCGCTAAAACGGCTGGAATATCGCGGCTATGATTCCGCCGGCATCGCCACCATCCACAAGGGCAAGCTGGACCGCCGCCGCGCGGTCGGCAAACTGGTGAACCTGTCGGACCTCTTGGTCCATGAACCCCTCGCCGGGAATCCGGCATTGGCCACACGCGCTGGGCCACGCATGGGGCCGCAACCGTGACCAATGCCCACCCGCACCGCGCAGGCGGCGTGGCTGTCGTCCACAATGGCATCATCGAAAACTTCCGCGACCTGCGCGCCGAACTTGCCGCCGACGGCTATGCGCAGGAATCCGAGACCGACACCGAAACCGTCGCCCTCCTCGCCCGGCGTGAGCTTGACCGTGGCGCCACCCCGGTCGAGGCCGCCCGCGCCACCCTGAAACGCCTGCACGGCGCCTTTGCGCTTTGCTTTCTCTTCGACGGTGAGGCTGACCTGATGATTGCCGCCCGGAAGGGCAGCCCGCTCGCCATCGGTCACGGCACGGGTGAGATGTTCGTGGGCTCGGACGCCATCGCTTTGGCCCCGATGACCGACCGCATCACCTATCTCGAAGAGGGTGACTGGGCTGTCATCACCCGCGCCGGGGCGCAGATCTTCGATGCCGCCGACCGTCTGGCCAACCGGTCTGAGACCCGCATCCAGATTGACGCCGCCCGCATCGAAAAGGGCGGCTACAAGCATTTCATGGCCAAGGAAATCGCCGAACAGCCCCTGGTCATCGCCGAGGCGCTGAAGCACTACACCACGGCCGAGGGCCTCCTCCGCCTGCCGGAAGGCATTGATTTCCAAGGTGTTGACCGGATCACTCTGGTTGCCTGCGGCACAGCCTCCTATGCCGCGCATATCGCGAAATACTGGTTCGAACAGATCGCGGGCCTCCCCGCCGAAATCGACATCGCGTCCGAATTCCGCTACCGCGAGCCGCCCCTGTCGCCCACCTCTTGGGCGCTGTTTGTAAGCCAGTCGGGCGAAACCGCCGACACTCTGGCCGCCCTGCGCTATGCCAAGGAAAAGGTCGCCAAGGTCCTGTCGGTGGTCAACGTCCCCACCTCCTCGATAGCGCGGGAAAGTGACCTTGCCTTGTCAATCATGGCGGGGGTTGAGGTCGGCGTCGCCTCGACCAAGGCCTTCACCTGCCAGCTGGTCACACTGGCGCTTCTGGCGCTGAAGGCGGGCCTGGACCGGGGCCGCCTCACTCCGGCGGACCTTGCGCAGCACATCGCCGATCTGAAGGCGCTGCCAGGCCTGATGAACCACGCGCTCAGCCTGTCACCCCAGATCGCCGCCATCGCCGATGATCTGGCCAAGGCGCAGGATGTCCTGTTCCTGGGCCGGGGCACCATGTATCCTCTGGCCCTAGAGGGTGCGCTGAAACTCAAGGAAATCAGCTACATCCACGCCGAAGGTTATGCATCAGGTGAACTCAAACACGGCCCCATCGCCCTGATCGACGCCGCCGTTCCGGTGATCGTCCTTGCCCCGAAGGACGCGCTCTTCGACAAGACGGTGTCCAACATGCAAGAGGTGATGGCCCGCCATGGCCGCGTCGTCCTCCTTTCCGACGCCAAAGGCATTGCCGAGGCGGGGGCTGGCAGCTGGAAAACGATCACCCTGCCCGAGGTGTCCGCCGCCTTCGCGCCCATCCTTTACGCGGTGCCTGCCCAGCTTCTGGCCTACCACACCGCCATTGCCAAAGGCACCGACGTGGACCAGCCGCGCAATCTTGCCAAATCGGTCACGGTGGAATAGCCCCTCAGGCGTTCGTGAAACCTGCTTTTCTTTCTGCACAAATATCCCACGGGAGGTCTGGAGGGTGTGAAACCCTCCAGTCCCAGGCCAGCCGAAAGTGCCATCGATGACCAGCACAGCCCAACCGCGCGCGGCCTGCGATCCATCGCCAGGAAAGGCCGGCCAGTGACCCCGCTGGACCAGTTGCAAGCCCTGGCCAACCCCGCCAAAGCCGTGGAAATGCAGGCCTATCACAAGGTCCCACGCGCATATCTTGGCGTGACAGTGCCGGAGATCGAGACGCTGACCGACCAGTGGCGCGCTGACCACACGCTGGACGACCGCTTGGCCCTCGCAGCCAGCCTTTGGGCAACCAACATTCACGAAGCCCGCGTCGCGGCCGCGAAGCTCTTGACCCAGGCCCGTATCCGCCCGGACGATGCCGCCTGGGCGCTGATCCAATCCTGGGTGCCGGACTTTGACGCCTGGGCCCTGGCCGATCATGCCAGCATCGCCGGGCAAAAGCGCCTGGTCGCAGACCCTACCCGGCTTGCAACCGTCGAAAACTGGGTCACCTCGCCCCATCTCTGGACCCGCCGAGCGGCCCTGGTGATGACCCTGCCCTGGACCAAGCAGAACCACCCCAAACCGGCCGAGCTTGCGATCCGCGACCGCGTGCTTGGCTGGTGCGCGACCCTGAGCCCTGACCCCGACTGGTTCATCCAGAAAGCCATCGCCTGGTGGGTGCGCGACCTTTCCAAGCACGACGCCCCCCCGCGCCCGCGCTTTTCTGGACGCGCATGGCGCCACCCTCAAGCCTTTCGCCCGCAAGGAAGCCGCCCGCCATCTTGATCCTTGAAGACGGGCAGCCAGTTTGCTCTTTTGGAAAATACTCCGGGGGTCCGGGGGCAGGCCCCCGGCGGCCAGCCCGCGAAAGCCTGGCCTCAGGGCCCGAAGACCGACACTTCGGGCAAGCTGGTCAGGCTGAGCCCCAGCGCCTGGAACGCTGCCAGCGACAGAAGCGCGCCTCCGGTCCCGGGGCGCAGTTCCAGCGTCAGGCTCTGCCC
>JAAUPC010000290.1 GCA_012036325.1 Paracoccaceae bacterium | reverse complement strand
TTCGCCTGTTTCGCGATCACGAAGGCACGAAGGCCACACCGGAGTATGAATGTTTCGCACCTGGTACGCCTGATGCCTTTGCGGTGAATTTCTCGTGCAGACCTGAATGAGCAACGCAAGGAAAAAGCCTGAAGAGCTGAGGAGCCACCGATGGTACGGGCCTGCCGATCTGCGCGCCTTCGGTTACCCCGATCTGCCGATGGAAACCCTGCTGGCGGCCTTCCGCCTCCGCTTTCGCCCCTGGGCCAGTGGCGCGTTGGATGCCACGGACCGGGCGCTTGCCGCCGACCTTGCCCGCCGCTTTCCGGTTGACGCAAACCGTCTGCGCGCATAGGTGCAACGGGCGCGGAGGGCTGGATGGCCGCGGGGTGATGTCGAAAGGCGGGCCCCGAGGAAAGTCCGGACTCCCGTTGGCAAGGGTGCCGGGTAACGCCCGGCGGGGGCAACCCCAGGGAAAGCGCCACAGAGAAGAGACTGCCACGACCCGCAAGGTTCGCCTGCGGTTCCGCGTGGTAACGGTGAAACGGTGGGGTAAAAGCCCACCGCGGGACTGGTAACAGGACCGGCACGGCAAGCCCCACCCGGAGCAATGCCAAATAGGGGCCTCGCGCGGGGGCTGGTCCGGGATCTCGGTCCGGGATATCGCCCGCAGGGATGCCAACGCCCGAGAGGCCCGGGTTGGCAGCTTGACCCCCCTTGGTAACAGGGGGGGCAGAGGAATGGTCATCCATGGTCGCAAGGCCAGGACAAAATCCGGCTTACAGGCTCTCCGCGCAATTCCTTCCAACCGGCGGCGATGATTTTTCGGCGAAAAATCGTGGATCCTTCGGGTTCGGTGGTGCGCTGGCGGATTTACGGGGTTGGTGCCGGTTTGGCTGTTGACTCTGCCGGGCAGGCCGATAAAAGGCGGGCTTCAAGCATTTCACCGGAAACGCGCGCGTTTACCGATGCAGAGGAAACGACCATGGCAAAGCCCGCCACCATCAAGATCCGCCTGAACTCGACCGCGGGCACCGGCCACTTCTACGTGACCAAGAAGAACGCCCGCACGATGACCGAAAAGATGGTCGTCAAGAAATATGACCCCGTCAAGCGGGAGCATGTCGAATACAAGGAAGGCAAGATCAAGTAAGATCGCGCCGATCCTTCGAACCTCTGGCCGTGCCGTCGGGCGCGGCCTTTTGCATTTGGGGGCCAGGGCGATGCAGCGGATCATGATTGTGGGCCAACCGGGATCGGGCAAGTCGACGCTGGCGCGCGAGCTGGGCCTGATCACCGGACTGCCGGTCTTCCATGTCGACCACATCAACTGGCAGCCAGGCTGGGTGTCCCGCCCGCCAGCCGACCGGACCCGGCTATGCCAGGAGGTCGAGGCGCGTGAGGCCTGGATCTTCGAAGGCGGGCATTCGGCCACCTGGGCCAACCGACTGGCGCGGGCCGACATGCTGATCTGGCTGGACTTGCCTTATACTTTGCGGTTCTGGCGCATCGTGAAGCGGACCGTGGTCTGGCATGGCCGCACACGCCCCGACCTGCCCGAAAACTGCCCCGAGGGGTTTCACCGCGAGACGCTGCCGTTCTGGCGCTATGTCTGGCGCACGCGTGCAACCGCGCGCGCGCGGATCGCCAGTCTTGTGACAGGGACACCAGTGGGGGTTGCGATCCGGCATTTGACCAGTCCGCGCGCTGTACGGGCCTTTCTCAGCGACCTTCGCGCGGCTTGAGTCTTTTCTTTTCGGCGCCGCACCCCATGTCTTTTGCATGATCCGGACGCTCTCTCTTCGCAAAGCCTCGGCGGCTGACCTTTCGGCAGTCGATCAGTTGCTGTCGCGCAGCTATCCGCGGCTCTTGGCGGCGGATTATCCGCCGTCGGTTCTGGTGCTGGCCGTGCCAAGGATTGCCCGCGCCCGGCCCGAGCTTCTGGCCTCGGGCACCTATTTCCTGGCCGAGGATACCGAGGGCCGCCTTCTCGCCGCCGGGGGTTGGACGCCGTCTGCGCCGACCGGAGACAGCCCCCGGGACACCGGCCATGTCCGCCATGTGGCGACCGACCCTGATGCCCTGCGCCAGGGCGTGGGGCCGGGCGCTGATGACGCGGGTGATGCTGGATGCGCGCGGGGCGGGGATGCTGTGGCTGGATTGCCTGTCCACCCGCACGGCAGTGCCGTTCTACACCGCGCTTGGTTTTCGCACCCTGGGGCCGGTCGAGGTGCAGCTTGCCCCCGGCATCAGCTTTCCAGCGGTGCGGATGATGGCTGATCTGGCGCGCATCACGTCCTGATCCTGACCCCTCCAAATGAAAAGGGCCGGTCCATCGGACCGGTCCTCTCCCATTCTGCGCTTCGCGTTATTCGCGGTTGCCCAGGAACTGCAGCAGGAACATGAACATGTTGATGAAGTCGAGGTAGAGGTTCAGCGCCCCCATGATCGCCGACTTCGCCAGCCATTCGCTGTCCATCGCCTGCGCGTGCGCGATGTAGTCATTCTTGATCTTCTGCGTGTCATAGGCGGTCAGACCGGCAAAGATCAGCAGACCGATGACAGAGATCGCGAAGGCCAGCGCCGAGGAGTCGAGGACGAGGTTCACCACCATCGCGACGAGAAGGCCGATCAGGCCCATCATCAGGAAGGTGCCCATGCCGCTGAGGTCACGCTTGGTGACGTAGCCGTAAAGCGACAGACCCGCGAAGGCGATTGCGGTGATCAGGAAGGTCTGGGCGATCGACACGCCGGTGAAGACCTTGAAGATCCAGGCCAGCGACAGGCCCATGACCGCGGCGAAGGCGTAGAAGAACAGCTGCGCGCCGGCGGCCGACAGCTTGTTGATCAGCGCGCCAAAGGCAAACACCATCGCCAGCGGGGCGAACATGATCACCCAGCCAAAGATCGTCATCCCGCCTTCAGGCGTGCGCAGGAAGTTCAGAAGGTCCGAGGTGCCGACACCCCAAGCCACGCCTGCCGTCACCAGCATGGCCACGGACATCAGCCCGTAAACCTTGTTCATATGGGCGCGAAGCCCTTCGTCGATCGCTGCGCGGGCACCAACGCCTACGCTGCGGATCGTTTCATACTGAGCCATTGAAGCCTCCGATGTTGTCCCTAAGGGCAACGCCGGGGGAACCGGCGCGACCTCGTGGGACGAATATCAGTATTGCCGGGCCACATTTCAAGCGTCACATGCAGGATTCGCGCAGGCTTTTGGTCGGGAATGACCGATCTGCCAGTGCGGCGGGGCGTCCCAGTCGGAGAGGGGGCCAAGGCTGTCGGCCAAAGCCTCGGCCTCGGCCCGGGACAGGCCCACATCGCGCAAGAGATGGTCATCCAATCGCCGCAAGGCCCGGCGCATGCGGGCACGCTCGCCCAAGCGCAAGGTTGCGGCAAGGGCGCGGGTTGCAAGGGTGGTGATAGGCGCAAGGGTCGGGCGGGTCATCATATCCTCCATCCATCGGGTTTGGTGATGCTACGGGGGTGCTGCATCAGGATGCTTGAACAATGCCGCAGAACGATGCATGATGAAAACGAATGATTGTGACGGATAGCATCAGGAAACGTGATATGCCCCGGAACCTAGACCTTGCTGCCCTACGCTCTTTCGTCACCGTCGCCGATGTTGGCGGGGTGACCAAGGCTGCGGGCTATCTGAACCTCACGCAATCGGCGGTGTCGATGCAGATCAAGCGGCTGGAAGATGCGCTGGGGATGCAGCTGTTCCTGCGCGCGGCCCGCAAGCTGGCGCTGTCGCCTGAGGGGGAGCAACTGGTGTCCTACGGCCGCCGCATGCTGGCCCTGAATGATGAAGTGCTGTCGCGCTTTAGCACCGCTGCCTGCTGCGGCCCGATCCGCCTTGGCGTGCCGCATGACGTGGTTTATCCCGCGATCCCCGGCATCTTGCGGCGCATGGCGCAGGCCTATCCGATGGTGCAGGTAAACCTTGTCTCCTCCTTCACCATCCTGATGAAGGAAGGCTTCGCGCGGGGTGAGTTTGACGTGATGCTGACCACCGAAGAAACTCCCGATCCGGGGGCCGAGGTCCTGGGTGCCCGCGGCCTTGTCTGGGTTGGCGCGCAATTTGGAGCACGCGCTCTTGCATATGCAAGCGATCGAGGTCGATGGCGAGTATGACTCCCATGTGCATGCTAGCCTGTTTGTCAGTGCTGCGGAAGAAATTAGGCATTTGCTGCATCAGTTCGCTGCAGGCATTCTGAAAGACAGTTCAGCACGTATCGAGGCAGAATTAGTGCAATGTCTGAAAGCGCCGTTCCCAGAGGAGCAGGTGGCAAATGTGCCGTCGGAGCTTACTTCTGGCCTCCAGGTGCTCACCGCTGAGCAAGGCTCAGGAACACTGAATTTGGAGCAAACTAGTGCTCTGGCCGGCATGGAATATGCGTCAAGTGCTATTGATTTGGTAGCGATTGATGTCTTGGATGAACGTCCTGAAGAGGCGTCAAGAGAGCCGCAGAACGAAGCTGCCTTATCAACCGAATCCATCGAAGCTACCGTATCGCCAACTGTAGATCCTGAGGTTGAATTACCACTCGTTGAGCCCGATGCAATGCCACTTGCCGGGATCGCGACAGTTTCTGCAATGACCGCAGCGTCTGTAGTCGCTGTGATGGCAGCGCCTGCAACTGCCCCGACTGTAGCCACGTTGTCCGAAGCACCGGTGTTGGCTGTGCGGGGTCGTCAGTTTGACCAAGATGAGTTGGATGACGAGATTGATGCGGTAGACGCACTCGATGCAGATTTGTTTGAGATTTTTTGAGGAAGAGGCGCAAGAGCTCTTTCCAGCCACGGCTGCAGCGC
>JAAUPC010000004.1 GCA_012036325.1 Paracoccaceae bacterium | reverse complement strand
GGTGGTCGCGCGCATCGCCCCCCTGCTGCGGTCTGGCGGGCTGATCTTTGCTTCATCGCCCAATATCAGCCATCACCGGGTGATCCGGTCGCTGCTGCGCGGGAGCTGGGATCTGGCCGATCAGGGCGTGATGGACCGCACGCATCTGCGCTGGTTCACGCCCCGCTCCTATCAAGCGATGTTCGAGAATGCCGGTTTTATCATCGAAGAGCGGCGTCCGATCCGTCTCGATCGAGTGCCGCAAGATCTGGTTCACGCGGTGCTCGCGGCCGAAGACGAGAGGTTCTTCCGTCACCTCGGAATCTCGATGCGCGGCGTCGCGCGGGCCGCGTGGGTGGCACCACGGCGGTCTTCGGGGCGGGGGTCGCGCGCTCTATTTCTCCAAGGAAGTCATCCCCTACACCGGGCAGGACTACGCCCCCGACGCACCCACCCCCGTCTTCCACCATGTTGGCGTCTATGCCTACCGCCCCGCCGCCCTGGCCGCCTATCCCGCATGGCCCATCGGCCCCTTGGAGACGCTGGAAGGGCTGGAGCAGCTGCGTTTCCTGGAAAACGGTCGGACGGTCCTTTGCGTCGAAGTCGAGGCAAAGGGCCGCGCTTTCTGGGAGCTGAACAACCCCAGCGACGTGGCGGTCATCGAAGAAATGCTGATGAATGCGCCGGATTTGATGCAGTAGAACCCGTTTTCGCCAACTGTTCACGGCAATGAAACTTTTTCCGTGCATCCAAAATCAGATGCGTGCAAATTACGAATATTGCCGCGTCACTGCCCGGATAAGGTCAGAATCCGCTGCGATCAGACGACACCGGGTCGATGGGGCGGCACCGGCTGTCAGAAATGGAATGTGGGATGAAAACCAAGAAGATCACCAAGGCCGTTTTTCCTGTGGCCGGTCTTGGCACGCGCTTCCTGCCAGCCACCAAGTCGATCCCGAAAGAGATCATGACCCTGGTCGACCGCCCGTTGATCCAATACGCGATTGATGAAGCGCGGGCCGCCGGGATCAAGGAATTCATCTTCGTGACCTCGCGCGGGAAATCCGCGCTGGAAGATTACTTCGACCACGCGCCGGAACTCGAATCCGAACTGCGCCGCAAGGGCAAGACCGACCTGTTGGAGGTGCTCAAGGACACCAATATGGACAGCGGGGCCATCGCCTACCTGCGGCAGAACCGGCCCATGGGCCTTGGCCATGCCGTCTGGTGCGCACGGCGCCTTATCGGGGATGAGCCTTTTGCCGTCCTGCTGCCCGATGACGTGATCTCGGCCGAACGGCCCTGCCTGCAACAGATGGTTGAGGCGCATGCCGAAACCGGCGGCTGCATGGTCGCTGCGATGGAAGTGACACCCTCGCGCACCTCCTCCTACGGGGTGCTGGATATTGGTGAGGACATGGGGTCGATCGTGCGTGTCAAGGGCATGGTCGAAAAGCCGAAGCCTGAAGATGCGCCGTCGAACCTGGCCGTCATCGGCCGCTACATCCTGACGTCCAAGGTACTGACCAACCTCAACCGGATGAAACAGGGCGCTGGCGGCGAAATCCAGCTGACCGACGCCATCGCCGAAGAGACCGGGTCGCCCGCTGGCGTCTTCGGCTTGCGCTTCCGGGGCCAGCGCTACGACTGCGGCTCGAAAATCGGGTTCCTGCAGGCCACCGTCGCCTTCGGCCTCTCGCGCCCTGAATTCAGCGCCGAGTTTGAAGAGTTTCTGCACGAGCTGATGGCCATGCAGAAAGCGGCTCAGTAAACTTGGACTCCGGCGCGGCGCATCCTGGGGGGCCGCCCATTTCCCACCCGCTCCAGGCTGATACTCCAAAAGCCTACCCGATCGGCACGCTGCCCGATCCTGCCCGCGGTCTGCGGGCGCTGTGGCAGGCCTTTCGTCTGCGCACCCGTCGCCAGATGCTTTTGGCCCGCGCCATCCGCCGCCGCACCCAGCTGACCCCGGTCGCGGACCGCACGTCGGCCATCGCGGCGGGTGACGTGCTGTGCTTTCTCTGCCTGCGGAATGAGGCGCAGCGCCTGCCCTTCCTTCTGGCCCACAACCGCCGTCTTGGCGTGCGCCACTTCCTCGTGGTGGACAATGGCAGCACTGACGGCACGCTTGCCCTCTTGCGAGATCAGCCGGATGTGTCGGTCTGGCAGACCGGGGCCAGCTACAAGGCCGCGCGTTTTTGGCATGGACTGGCTGACCTGGCTGATGCTGCGGCACGGGCATGCGCATTGGTGCCTGACACTCGATGCCGATGAAATCCTGATCTACCCCTACTGGCAGACACGGCCCCTGCAGGCACTGACCGGCTGGCTTGATGGCCAAGGTCGCACGTCCTTTGGCGCGCTGACCGTGGACATGTATCCCAAGGGATCGGTGTCGGCTGCAGGCCACCTGCCGGGCGATGATCCGGTTGACCATCTGCCGTTCTTTGACGCGGGCAATTATCAAGTGCAGGTCCAGCCCCGGATGGGCAACCTTTGGGTTCAGGGCGGTGCCCGGGCGCGTGCCTTCTTTGCCCAGACCCCGCGCCGCGCGCCGACGCTGAACAAGACCCCGCTGGTGCGCTGGCACTGGCGCTATGCCTATGTGAATTCCACCCATGCCGTGCTGCCGCCGCACTTGAACCGCGTGTATGATACCGAAGGCGGAGAGTTGACCTCTGGCGTCCTTCTGCACACCAAGTTCCTACCTGAAATCATCACCCGCTCGGCCGAGGAAAAGGCCCGTGGCGAACACTTCGCCGATGGCGCGCAATACGCCGCCTACTACGACCGCCTGACCGAAGATCCGACGCTGCACTGCTCCGCCTCGACCCGCTACACCGGCTGGCGGCAGCTTGAAGCGCTGGGCCTTCTGTCGCGCGGGGGCTGGATGTGATGAGGGCCGGTCGCGCAAAGCTTTGGTGTTCGGCATGGGCCTGATGTCCGCCTACAAGCTGCGCTTGCGGCGTCAGTATCTTCTGGCCCGCGCCTACCGCCGGGGCAGCCAGCTAAAGTCGGTCGTCAACCGCATGGCTGGTCTGCGCGGTCAGCCGATCCTTCTGTTTTCAACCATGCGCAACGAACGGGTGCGCCTGCCCTATTTCCTGGATTACTACCGCAAGCTGGGGGTTGACCATTTCCTGATCGTCGACAACGCCTCGACCGACGGCACGCGGGAATACCTGTTGGACCAGGCCGATGTGTCCCTCTGGTCCACCGATGCGGGCTACAAGCAGTCACGCTTCGGGATGGACTGGATGATGCACCTTCTGCGCCGTCACGGCGTGGGGAACTGGTGCCTGACCGTGGATGTCGACGAATTCCTCGTCTACCCGTTCTGCGAAACCCGGCCCCTGCGCGCCCTGACCGATTGGCTCGACAGCGCCGGCACCCGCAGCTTTTCGTCGATGATCCTGGACATGTATCCCAAGGGCGCGATGCACGAGCAGCCCTACCGCGAAGGGCAGAACCCTTTCGACATCGCCCAGTATTTCGACAGCGGCAACTACACGATCAGCCGCAACCCCACCTTCCGCAACCTGTGGATCCAGGGCGGCCCCCGCGCCCGCGTGTTCTTTGCCGACCGCCCGAAGAAGGCCCCGGCGATGAACAAGATCCCGCTGGTGAAGTGGGACCCGTCCTACGCCTACATCAGCTCCACCCACATGATGCTGCCGCGCGGGCTGAACCTGACCTATGAAACCGGCGGGGGTGAGAAACCCTCGGGCTGCCTTCTCCACGCCAAGTTCCTCGATACCTTCGCCCTTAAGGCGGAAGAGGAATTGCAGCGCGGCCAGCACTACGCGCAAAGCCACGAATACCGCGCCTACCGCGAAGGCATCGCCCAGGAACGCGATCTGTGGTGCAATTGGAGCGAGAAGTATATCAACTGGCGTCAGCTGGAAATTCTGGGGCTGATGTCGAAAGGAAACTGGGCGTGACCGTCGGCATTGTCATGCTGTGTCATACCGCGCTGCACCGGGCCGCACAGGTTGCCCGGCATTGGGCCACGCAGGGCTGCCCCGTCGTGATCCACCTTGACCGCCGCGTTGCCGAGGTTGACCGCGCCAAGCTTGCTGCGGCCCTGTCCAATCTGCCCGATGTCCGCTTTTCCGCCCGCATCGCCTGTGACTGGGGCACGTTCAGCCTGGTTCAGGCCTCGATCACCGCCGCAACCCAGATGCTCCGCGATTTTCCGGGCGTCGGGCATGTCTACCTGGCCTCCGGCTCCTGCCTGCCGATCCGGCCGGTTGCGGAACTTCAGGCCCACCTTGCCGCCCATCCCATGACCGATTTCATCGAAAGCGTCACCACCGCCGATGTCGGCTGGACGGTGGGCGGGCTGAACAAGGAACGCTTCACCCTGCGCTTTCCGTTTTCGTGGAAAAAGCAGCGCCGCCTGTTTGACGCCTATGTGGCCCTGCAACGCCGCCTTGGACTGACCCGACGAATTCCCCAGGGCATCGTCCCACACCTAGGCAGCCAGTGGTGGTGCCTGACCCGCGCCTCCTTGCAGGCGATCCTGTCGCACCCTGACCGCGCCCGGAACGACCGCTACTTCCGCCGCGTCTGGATTCCCGACGAAAGCTATTTCCAGACCCTGATCCGCCAGGTCTCTTCTCGCGTGGAAAGCCGGTCTCTCACCTTGTCGAAGTTCGATTTCCAGGGCCGCCCGCATGTGTTCTACGATGATCACCTGCACCTTCTGCGCCGGACCGATGCCTTCGTTGCCCGCAAGATCTGGTCGCAAGCCGACCTCTTGTATGACACCTACCTTTCCCCAACCGCCGACCAGGCCCCAAGGCTTGAACCCACGCCCGGCAAGATTGACCGGCTGTTCGCCAAGGCGGTTGAGCGGCGGCTGAAAGGTCGCCCCGGTCTTTACATGCAAAGCCGCTTTCCCACCAAGGCGCGCGGCGGCAACCGCTCTGCCGCGCCCTACGGCGTGTTCGAAGGCTTTGCCGATCTTTTCCCGGACTTTCACCCCTGGCTGGCACGCGTCGCCGATGCGCGGGTGCATGGCCACCTTTTCGCCCCTGGCCGCGTGCAGTTCGCCGGGGAGGAACGGGTGTTCAAGGGCGGCCTCTCGGACAGTGTCACTTTGCGCGACTACAACCCCCGCAGCTTTCTGACCAACCTGATCTGGAACAGCCGGGGCGAACGGCAGTGCTTCCAGTTCGGCCCGGGTGACGCGCAAGAGATTGCCCCTTTCCTTGCGGGTGATCCCAATGCCAGCATCATGATCGTCTCGGGCGCCTTCGTGATCCCGCTTTGGCAGTCCGGCCTCCCCTTTGCCGAGATCAGGGCCGAAGCTGCCCGCCTCCAGAAGATTGAGGCTGACTTTATCGAGCTTCTGAATGCCCCCGACACCAAGGCCCGCATCCGTGTCTGGACGCTGGCCGACCTTGTCGAAGACCGGGTTGAGCCTTTGCAGCAGATTGTGGATTGGCTGAACCCGCGCGCGCCGCACCGGATGACCGAACTGCCGCAGATGGTGGACCTGACCGGCTTCAGTGCCTTCCTGCAGGAATTGCGCAATCAAGGCATGCAGCCCGTCCTGATGGGCGATGTGCCAGACACCGCTGGCCAGCCCGGCGCTTACCCTGGCCTGTCGCGCCCGCAACTGGCCAAATAACCCATGGCCGGGCCGTTCCACAGCTTTGTCCTTTTCGCCGAAATGCGCGACCGGTTCCAATTTCTTGAGGCGAACCTGAACGCGCTGCCCGGCGTCGTCAGCTATGGTGAGGTGTTCAACCCCCATTTCATCGGCAAGAAAGACCAGGTGGAACTGTTCGGCATCACCCTTGCTGACCGTGAGGCGAACCCCAAACCTCTGCTGCGCAAGCTGCGTCAGGAAACCGAAGGCCTGTCCGGCTTTCGCTACTTCCACGACCATGACCCCCGCGTGCTGGATCTGGTGATGGCTGACCCGGCCTGCGCCAAGATCATCCTGACCCGCAACCCGTTGGACAGTTACGTCAGCTGGAAGATCGCCCGCGCCACCGGCCAATGGAAGCTGACTGACGCCCGCCGCCTGAAATCCGCCAAGGCCAGCTTTGACGCTGCCGAATTTCACGCCCATCTGGCCACCCTGCAGGCGTTCCAGCTGCAACTGCTGACGGCGCTGCAGACCAGTGGGCAGACGGCGTTCTATCTGGATTACGAAGACCTCGCCTCGGTTGAAGTGATGAATGGACTCGCGGCCTTTCTGGGGGTTGAAGGGCGGCTGAAGGCGCTGGATGACACGCTGAAAAAGCAGAATCCCGAACCGGTTGAAGCAAAGCTCGAAAATCCACAGGCCTTGGCCGATGCGCTGCATGGGCTTGACGTTTTCGCCCTGAACCGCACCCCGAATTTTGAACCCCGCCGCCCCCCCGCCATTCCCACGGCGGTTGCGGCGGCTTCGGCCCCTCTCCTCTATTTCCCGGTCCGCTCCGGCCCGCCCGGCGTGCAGGAGTGGTTGGCGGGCTTTGGCGGGCTGGTTGAGGGGTTTGAACAAAAGACCCTCCGCCAATGGAAGCGCACGAACCCCGGCCACCGCAGCTTTACCGTGGTCCGGCATCCCCTGTTGCGGGCGCATGTGGCGTTTCGGGAAAAGATCGTTTCGGGCCAACTGGCCGACCACCGCCGCATCCTGATCCGCGCCTATAAGGCCGTGCTGCCCGATCCCGGCCAGCCCTTCCCGGATGCGGAGGCTGAGCGTGCGGCCTTTCTGGTCTTTCTGCACTACGCGCGACTGGCGACGTCGGGACAGACCGGCCAGCGGGTTGACCCGAACTGGGCCAGTCAAAGTGCCATTGTGCAGGGCTTTGCCGGCTTTCAGCCGCTGGACCTGGTGATCCGCGAAGACCGCCTTGCCGAAGGCCTGGCCTTCCTTGCGGCCGAGGTTGGGGTTGCCGCCCCGCCGCTGCCCGCAACAGATCCTGCAGCCGAAGCCTTGGCCGCCATTTACGACGCCGCTCTGGAAACCGCTGCGGTTGAGGCCTATGCCCGCGACTACATGGGTTTCGGCTTCGGCCCTTGGCAGGCCTCACGCGCGGTCAATCGTTAACACAATCTGAAGTCAGAAATGCAAGCCATTGATTTTGCTTGCTCAGCCAAAGCGTCCACGCGTGGACACCTCTGCCCTATGCCGCCTGCGGTGCCCGGCTTTCCGTCAGGATCGCATGCAGCTTGGCCGGGTCCGTGTTCGACCGCAGCTTCGTCACCACGCCCGGGTCCCGCATCGTCCGGCTGACCAGCGCCAGCGCC
Organism: Paracoccaceae bacterium; assembly: GCA_012036325.1. Classification (GTDB taxonomy): domain Bacteria; phylum Pseudomonadota; class Alphaproteobacteria; order Rhodobacterales; family Rhodobacteraceae; genus Tabrizicola. The sequence continues at coordinate 21,877 of JAAUPC010000004.1, read as the reverse complement.
TTCAGGTGGTCCACCCCGGAATCCTTCGGGGCAAAGAGGGCGAAGACCAGATCCACCGGCTGGCGGTCCACGCTGTCATAATCCAGCGGCTTTTCCAGCCGCAGGAACACCCCGACGATGCCCTTGAGATCCTCAAGCCGCGCATGGGGCAGGGCGATGCCATGGCCCACACCGGTCGGGCCCAGCGTCTCACGCTCTTGCAGGCTGTCGATGGCCACGGCCGCCGACAGCCCATAGGCTTGCGCCGCGATCTCGCCCAATTCCTGGAACAGGCGCTTCTTGGACGTGAACTGCCCGACAACGCGAACGGCACCCGGGGCGAGTAACTTGGAAAGTTCCATGGGCAGTCGATGTTCCCGCGCGCGAGGGCGCTACTTGCTGTTGCGAGGGTCGATCCAGCCGATGTTCCCGTCTTCCCGACGGTACACGACATTCACGCCCCCATGGCCTTCGTTCCGAAAGACCAGCATGCGCTGCCCGGCCAGTTCCAGCTGCATCACGGCTTCGCCGACGGTGATCGAAGGAATCTTCGTCTCCATCTCGGCAATCACGATGGGCTGAAGCGTATCAGGCTCCACATCCTCGATCTCCTCGGACGAGGCGAGGATATAAGAGGACGCCCCGCCGAATTCAACTGGCGTTGCGCGGTGGCTGTGGTGGTTGCGGATCCGGCGCTTATAGCGGCGCAGCTGCTTGTCCATCTTCTCGCGGCAGGATTCGAAGGCGGCATAAACCTCGGACGCATGGCCCTTGGCCTGAGCGGACAGACCCGTGGACAGGTGGATCGTCGCTTCACAGACAAACTCATGCGCCACACGGGAAAAAACCACCACGCATTCGGTCGGGCGCTGGGCGTATTTCTCGACCACCTCACCCATTTCGGCCTTCACATGGGTCTGAAGGGCCTCACGACGTCGATCTGTTTCCCGCTGATCTGGTAGCGCATGGCCTCTCCTCTTGCCATTTGGCCGGGCGAGCCGGGTCATTCCGGGCCGTCCGACGCCTTCTTGAACTGGTGGAAGGAACGTGGCGTCACGCAAGGCCTGCCGACTGCTTTCGCGGCCAAACGGATCAGACAAAGGGCATGTGACACACGCATCAAGGGTATTTGGCGCTAGCCCATGCCCCCTTGTCAACCGAGTCGATTCCGACCGGCCCGACAGCCGCCTAGATGATGCGAAAGTTCTCACCCAGATAGACGCGGCGCACCGTTTCGTCGCGCACGACTTCATCGGTGGTGCCGCTCATCAGCACCTTGCCGTCGTGCAGGATATAGGCCCGGTCGACGATATCCAGCGTCTCGCGCACGTTGTGGTCGGTGATCAGAACGCCGATCCCCCGGCTTTTCAGATCATGCACAAGATGGCGGATTTCCCCCACGGCGATGGGGTCAACACCGGCAAAGGGTTCATCAAGAAGCAGGTATTTCGGATTTGCCGCAAGACAGCGGGCAATCTCGACCCGCCGCCGTTCCCCGCCGGACAGCGCCAGAGCAGGCGCGCGGCGCAGGTGGGTGATGGAAAATTCGCTCAGCAATTCCTCAAGCCGTTCGCGGCGTTTGTGGCGGTCGGATTCGGTGATTTCCAGCACGGCAAGAATGTTGTCCTCGACCGACAGGCCCCGGAAAATGCTGACTTCCTGCGGCAGGTAGCCGATCCCCAGCCGCGCGCGGCGATACATCGGCAGGGCGGTGACATCCTTGCCGTCGATGAGGACCTGCCCGCCTTCCGGCGTGACCAACCCGGCGATGGAATAAAAGCAGGTGGTCTTGCCAGACCCGTTCGGCCCCAGAAGGGCGACCACCTCACCACGCCGCAGTTCCATGCTGACATCCCGGATCACCGGGCGCTTCTTGTAGCTTTTGCGCAAGCTGCGCACCTGAAGCCCGCCTTCACCCGCTGTCACCGTCAGGTCAGGCTTGCCTGCCATCAGTTGCCACCTGGCACGAAAGTGGTGGTCACCCGCCCCGACATCAGGCCGGTGCCATCCGTGAGGTTGATCGTCAGCTCTTGCCCCTGCATGGAAGAGGGGCCTTGGGTCAGCACCACATTGCCCGACATGACAATCACCCCGCTGTCGATGGTGTAGACCGCCCCGTCCGCCCGCGCGGCGTCGCCAAGGTTGGTCACATTGACCCCGCCACTGGCGATCAGCTGGTCAATCTCACCAGGGGTAGAGCCGTACTTGACCTGCACCTCACCCGCGCTGAGCGTCATGTCGCCCTGCACGACCTGCACATTGCCGGAGAAAACTGCCGTGCCATCAGCGTTGTTCACTGCAAGCTGGTCGGCGGTCACCTCAACCGGCTGGGTCGTATCCTGCGCCAGGTCGCCGAACGCGATCTTGGCCTGTTGCGCCTGCACCGGCGTGACCAGCACTGCCACGCTGATGGCAACGGTCAAAAGGCCCTGCTTCAATGCCATACGTCAAACCTCATGGGCCACGGCCACCGGGTTGGTATACCAGCCGGACGCCGCCATTGAAAACCAGAAGATACCCGCCGGGAGTGCCCGCAGGGGTACGATTGTCCTGACCAAGGGTCATTCTGCCTGCAGAAAGGTCACCCGCGGGGCCGGTTGCGGTGACCGGGGTCTGGGTTTGCAGTCCTGAGCGATCCATTTTCGCGACAAGTTCCGCCGTCTCAACCCGGTAGCCAGAGCTGGTGGTGACCACGACCCCACCCGAAAGCAGGATCTGTTGCGCAGCCGGGTCCATCACGGCGGTGGCGGCGGTCAGGCTGGTGACTGCGCCATCGGGTGTGTCAAGCTGCAAGCGCAGGCCCAGCGCCCCCGCCGGGGTGCCATCAGCGGCTGGGCGTGCCTCATCGGCTGACAGGGTCAAGGCCGCGCCATCACTGGTGGTGCCGGCATAGGTTGGCGCTGTCATCCGGGGTTCGCGGGCGAGGCCTTCGACGTCCACCTCGGCATAAGGCAGGGCGGCTTCGGGATCGATCCGGTCGGCCAGCAGGAACAGGGTCGCGAGGATCGCCAGCGCCATAAGCGGCAAGGTCACCTTCAGCCACCCCACAATCTGCGTGTGCCGGTCCGTTGCCATGGGTCAGACCACGCCCGCGCGCAGACAATCATGCACATGCAGGATGCCGATGGCCTTCGGCCCGTCGGTGACCAGCAGGCAGGTGATCTTGCGGCTGTTCATCATGGCCAGTGCCTCGCCCGCAAGGGCCTCGGTGCCGATGGTGCGGGGGTTGCGGGTCATCACCTCTCCGGCGGTATGGGACATCAGGCCATCCAGATGTCGCCGCAGGTCACCGTCGGTGATGATCCCGGCAAGGTTGCCCGCGGCATCGGTGACCCCCACCACGCCAAAGCCGCTGCGGGTGATGGCGAGGAGCACATGCCCCATCTCCAGCGCTTCAGGCACCAGCGGCGGGTCGGCATGCATCAAGTCGCGCACGCGCAGAAGCCGCGCGCCCAGCTTGCCGCCGGGGTGGAACATGCGGAAGTGGTCAGGGGTGAAGGCCCGATGCTCCATCAGCGCAATCGCCAGCGCGTCACCGAGCGCCAGGGTCATGGTGGTCGATGTGGTGGGAACAATCCCCGTCTCGCAAGCCTCGGGCACTTCCGGCAACAGGATCGCCACATCCGCCTGCCGCATCAGGGTGGACCCCGCCCGCCCGGCCACGCCAATCAGGGGGATAGCAAAGCGCTTGGCATGGGCCAGGATATCGGCCAGTTCCGGCGTCTCACCGGAATTCGACAACACGATCAGCACATCGCCTTCGGCCACCATGCCCAGATCGCCGTGGCTCGCCTCGGCCGGGTGGACGAAATGCGCAGGAGTGCCGGTGCTGGCAAAGGTTGCGGCAATCTTGCGGGCGATATGCCCCGATTTCCCCATGCCCGAGACGATGACCCGCCCCTTGGCTGCCATTAGAAGGCTGACCGAGGCTGAGAAACTTTCCCCCAGCGCATCGGCAAGGGCGTCCAGTGCCCCCGCCTCACGCCGGATCACCCGGCGGCCGGTTTCAAGCGTGTCAGTGAAGATAGATGTCATGCGTCTCGTCCCAGCCCAGAAGGTCAAGCTCGGCCCGGGTGGGCAGGAAGTCAAAGCACCGCTGCGCCAGCTCCAGCCGGCCTTCACGGGTCAGGCGCGCCTCAAGCTCACGCTTCAGGGCGTGCAGGTACAGAACGTCCGACGCCGCATATTCCTTCTGCGCCTCGGTCAGCACTTCTGACCCCCAGTCGCTGGTCTGCTGCTGCTTCGACACATCCACACTGACCAGATCGGCGAGGAGGTATTTCAGCCCGTGCCGATCCGTGAAGGTCCGCACCAGCTTGGAGGCGATCTTGGTGCACCAGACTGGGGCCGTCGTCACGCCGAAGGCTTGCTTCAGCATGGCAATGTCAAACCGGCCGTAGTGGAACAGCTTGAGGACGGCAGGGTCAGCCAGCATCGCCTCAAGGTTCGGGGCGTGGGTCTGGCCCTTGGCGATCTGTACCAGATGCGCGTCGCCCGACCCGTCGGAAAGCTGCACCAGACAAAGCCGGTCGCGGCGTGGGTCAAGGCCCATGGTTTCGGTGTCAATCGCCACCACTGGGCCAAGGGTCAGCCCATCTGGAAGGTCGGTCTGGTAAAGGTGAATGGCCACGCGGTCTCTCCAAAGGTTCTGAAGGGGATTACGCCCCGCACCCTTGGCGGTCAACCGCTGGCACCTGACCTGCGCGGCCTGCCGCGCCCGGCGAGTGACAGTGGCGCGAGGCTTGAGAAACGGAGCAGTCATCGCCCGCACGGCGGTGATTGACCCCGCAGCTTTCTGGATTGGCTGGCCGTGGACCGCCGGGCAGCGGGCATGCGGGAGAAAAGCGGTGGCAAGGTGATCGCGCAGGTTTCCGGGGGAGACTTCGGGGGCGAGGCGCCCCAGTCGCAGGCAGCCGTTCGCCAGATTTCGAGAGACTGACTGTGCCCGCATGTCTCTTGCTGCACGATCCCTTCAGGCGCATGTTTTGTGGCGATCTGACCCGCCACATCAAAGGCCACCCTATGCTGACCCTTCCCCTTTCCACCGCCGCAGCCCCGGTTGAGGTGTCGCATGTTGCGCTGACCGTCCATGACCTGGATGGGATGGCTGCCTTTTATCGTCAGGCTCTCGGTCTGGAAGAGGTTGCCTCGGCCCCGGGTGTCAGCCGCTTGGGCGTTGCCGGCCGCCTGTTGGTCGAGTTGCGGGCAGATCCTGCAGCGCGTAGGGCTTCGCCGCGCGAGGCGGGCCTCTTTCACACCGCCTTTCTGTTGCCGGACCGCCCCGCCTTGGCCCGCTGGCTTCGGCACGCGGCTGACACGGGCCTTCGCCTGCAAGGCGCCTCAGACCACCTGGTCAGTGAGGCGATTTACCTGAGCGATCCGGAAGGCAACGGGATCGAGGTCTATTCCGACCGTCCCCGCAGTGCCTGGCATGACGCCACTGGCGCGATCAAGATGGCGACCGAGGCGCTGGACCTGAATGCCCTTGTTCAAGCCGCTGACAGGCCCTGGAGCGGAGCACCCGAGGGTCTGGTTGTGGGCCATGTCCATCTGCAGGTCGGCGCGATCGCCGAAGCCGAGGCGTTTTATGGCACTATGCTCGGCTTGCCGGTCATGGCACGTTATCCGGGCGCGGCCTTCTATGGCTCGGGCGGCTATCACCACCACATTGCGACAAATGTCTGGAACAGTCGCGGCGCGGGTCGGCGTAGCGATCCTGCCACGGGGCTGGCCGAAGTGACGCTGGCTGCAGACACGGCCGCGCTGGCCGGGATCAAGGCAAAGGGCGGGGCCGAGCAGATGGAGGACCCCTGGGGCACCATCATCGCTGTGCAGGCAAAAGCGGGCTGAAGGGCGCGGTCAGTTCACTACAAACTCGGCATGCAGTGCCCCGGCCGCATTGATGCTTTTCAGGATGTCGATCATGTCATGCGGGGCCACGCCAAGCGCATTCAGCCCGGCAACCACTTCGGCCAGGTCGGTGCCGCCCCGCACCTCGGCCAGGCCGGTGCCGTCCTTGGTGATCTCGGCGTTGGAGCGGGGGACGACGACCGTCTCTCCCTCGCTGAACGGGTTAGGCTGTATGACCAGCGGGCTTTCCTCAACTCGCAAGGTCAAGTTCCCCTGCGCCACGGCAACCCGGCTGATCCGCACATCGGCGCCCATCACGATGGTGCCCGAGCGTTGATCGACCACCACCCGCGCCCGGGTTTCCGGTTCCACCAGAATACCTTCGATCCGGCTGAGGACATGGGCCGGGGACCGCATTCCAGCCGCTGCGATGTCGATCGCGACGGTGCCGGAGTCCTGCATTTCGGCCACCCGCCGCCCGAAATCGGCGTTCACGGCGCGCTCAATCCGTTCCGCCGTGGTGAAATCCGCCGATTTCAGCGCCATGCGCAGGACCGGCAGACCGGCAAAGTCAAACTCAACTTCACGCTCAACCCGCGCACCCGACGGGATGCCCCCAGCCGTGGGCACACCTTGCACCACACGGGCCGCATCGCCTTCGGCCGAGACACCGCCCGCGATGATCGTACCTTGCGCCACGGCATAGATCTGCCCGTCCGCCCCATTGAGGGGCGTCATGATCAAGGTGCCGCCCAGCAGGCTTTTCGCATCGCCGATCGCCGAAACCGTCACGTCAATCCGCGTCCCGGCCCGGGCAAAGGGCGGCAGTTGCGCGGTCACGAAGACCGCGGCCACATTCTTGGGGCGAAACTCCTCTCCTGTCACGTTGGCCCCCAGGCGCTCCAGCAGGTTGGCCATGATCTCTTCGGTGAAAGGAGCATTTCGGATGCCATCGCCGGTGCCGTTTAGGCCCACGACCAGGCCATAACCCACCAGATCGTTGCCACGCACGCCGTCGAATTCCACCAGATCCTTGATGCGGATCGGTTCGGCCGCAGCCGAGGTGGCAACCAGAAACAGGGCCAGAAGCAAACGGATCATCTGAGGAAATCCACAAGGCTAAGCCGCGAGACGCGGGCGGTGACGAGATAGAGCGATTCCAGCTGCGAACGGGCGTTTTCCAGCCTCGTCGCAGCCTCATAAGGGTCAACCGATCCGATTTCTGACCGCAGCAGACCCAGCGCTGTGCCTTCGGCGGCATTCCGGGTGCGGGCGGATTCAATCTGCGCCTCAACCGTGCCGATGCGGGCGGCAAGACCGATCCGGGCATCTTCTGTTGTCAACAGCTCTTGCCCCGCGCGCTGTGCCAACTGTGCGCGTTCGCTTGAATCGCCCGCCAGCATGCCCCGGTCCAGCAGGGCCGCCATGGCGAAACCGGCCAGCGTATCGCGGATCGCCGGGTCAAGCGCGGTGGTCGAGAGGTCAGCCGTTTCACCCGGGGCGATGGGGGCCGGCGACAGCAGGGCGCCGCCCTGATAGAACGCGCCATAGCCCAAGGGGTCGGCAAACCAGTTGACCACGGCGGTCGTCACCTGCGCGGCGGTTGTCGCCCCGGCTGCCGCCGTCTCCAGTGCGGTCAAAAGGGCATCGGCGCTGCCCAAAGGCGCGGTGTCAGTGGCCGTGCCGGAAAACGCCGCCCGCCCCGAGGCCTGGCTGTTCACCAGCCCGATCACGCTTTCCAACCGGGTGCGGGCATCTGCCGCGACCGCGTTGACCTGGGCCACGGTGGGATAATCCCGCGCGCCAAGCAGTGTCGTGGTGATCCCGGCCGCAAGGGACGACAGCCCCGCAAGGGTGTTCTGCTGCACGCTGGCCTGAAACGCGGCATCCGAGGTTGTGGTCTTGAAGGCGTCCAGCCGCGTCAGGCTGGCATCAACCGCCAGAAGGGGGCCCACATCGCCGCGCAGCGCCTTGGCGACGTCGCTTTGGCGGCCGGTCGTCACCTCGATCGAGGCGCGCTGGACCTGGCCGCGCAGGTCGGCCCCCTGACGGGCAAGGATGTTGGTCAGGCTGGCGTCACCGACAGAAACCCGGGTCATGAACCTATCCGAAGCAGAGTGTTGATCATATCGCTCACCGTCTGGATGACCTTCGCGTTGGCCGAGTAGTTCTTTTCGATAACCAGAAGCTGCTGCATCTCCTGGTCGGTATCGATGCCGTTCTGCGCTTCGATATCCGACAACGCGGTCAGGCGACCGGCAGCGAAGGACTGTTCCGACTGGGCCGACAGCCGCAGGGTGGAGGCATCGGACAGAAGGTCACGGGTCAGGCCGGCAAAGCTGCGGCTGCCCGCGAAGAAGGCCGTCGAGGACAGCGGGTTGGTCGCGGTCAGGGCGCCCTGCAGCGCGGTCAGAAGGGTCCCGTTCCCAGGCGGGCCAGAGGTGACCGCCCCAAGACCGTCACGCAGCCGGAAGAGGGCACCCCCCTGTGCCGGATCGGCGGCGGCGTTCATAGTCAGCCGCCCAGCCAGACCGGTTTCATCGGCAGGCAGGAAGGCAAGGCCGCGATCGGTGAAAAGCCCGGGCGCACCGGGTACCAGCGTCGGATCAAGCCCGGGGGCCGAGTACCGTTCCACCAGATCGCGGGCGACGGCGTCGAGCTTGCCTTGTGCGCTGACGGCAAGCTCATCCCGGACGGCAAAAAGCCCGCCGAGCGTGCCACCCAGAACCGGGCTGGTCGTGCCACTGGTGTCATAGGGGCGGCCGTTGATGGTGATGCCGGAAAGCCCGCCCGACCCTTGCGTCATCTCAGGCGTGATCAGCCGGGTGGGCGTGAAACCGAAGACGGCGGCCTTGCTGTCCAGAAGCGTGACACCGCCAGTGGTGTAAAGCGCGATCTGGTTCATGTCGCCCTGCACCTCACGGATCGGGACGATGGTGGAGATCGTGTCGACCAGCCGCTGACGTTCATCCAGAAGGGCCGAGACATCGCGGCCGAGGCCGGTAAAGCTGAGGAGAGAATCGTTCAACTTCTCAAGCTGTGCCAGCGTGCCGTTCAGCGTGCCGATCTGGTCGGCAATCTGGCGGTCCGCGCTCATCCGGGCGTCCTGGATGTCATCGGTAGCACTGGCGAGGCCGTTGATCAGGCTGCCGATGTTGCTGGCGATGGTGGCAAGGCGCGCCTCGGATTCCGGGCGGCTGGCGGCCTGCAGAAGCGACTGGTCAAGGTTTGCGACCCGCGCCGACAAGGATCCTGCGCTGTCGGGCGTGCCGAAAGCCTGTTCGACCCGGCTGAGGAAGGCGGCCCTGACGTCACGGTCACCCTCGCTCGCCTCGGCCAGGCGGCGTTCGCCCAACAGCTGGCGATCGACGTCACGGGTGATTCCGGTGACGGCAACCCCCTGCCCGGTCCCGGCCAGAACCGCAGCGCGCAAGCCGACCTCGCGCCGGGCATAGCCGGGCGTGGTGGCGTTGGCCACGTTTGATGACAGGATTTCCGCCTGCCGAGAGGTGGCCGAAAGCCCGGTCAGGGCCGAGCTGAGGGCTGAGGTGATGCTCATCGCCGGTTACCGTTTGATGTTCGTGGTTTCTTGCAGCATCTCATCGACCGTCTGGATGACCTTGGCGTTCGACGAATAGGCGCGCTGGGTCTGGATCAGGTTGGTCAGTTCCGCCGCGACATCGGTTTTCGACCCCTCACGCGAATAGCCTTCGATGGTGCCCGTCGGGCCCGACCCCGCCTCCCAAAGAAGGAATGCGCCGGACTCGGGAGAGATCTGGTAGGTCTGGTTGTTCAATGACAGAAGGCCATTGGGATTGGGCACATCGACCAGCGGCACCTGATATAGCCGCCGCGTCAGGCCGGTATCGTAGGTCGCGTTCACAAAGCCGGCCTGGTCAATCTCGACCTTCACAAGCGTGCCGACAGGTGAGCCATTCTTGGTGATCGCCAAGGGGGCAAAGGTGTCGGACAGTTGGGTGATGCCATCCGGTTCACCCGGGATGCCGATGTTCACGGTCATCGGGCCACCGGCCACGGTCAGAGCAATCGTGCCGTCCGCCGGGTTATAGGCCCCGCCCGAGACAACCGCGACCGAGGCCAAGGTGCCGCCAGCACCACGGGTATCGTCAAAAGTCAGCGTGTATTCCCCGATCAGCGCCCCGCCCGAGGCAGAATCGCGCACCTGCATGGTCCACTGATTGGAGGACCCGGTGGCAGGTACGATAGCCTGAAAGCTGACCTCAAGCGTTTCAGAGGTGCCAAGGTTGCCGAAATATTCGACCGACAGTGGCGGCACGACCGAGGTCGATCCGGCCAACGTATAGGTGGCGGGCAAGTTCACCCCCAGCCCGATTTCACTGGTAGGATTGCCGACCATCTGGTTGGTGTTGACCACAATCGGCACCAGCCCTGAAATGCTGTCGCGGGGAAAGGGCGGAATCGTGCCGTCAGGATCGGCGGGCCAGCCCATCAGGACCAGACCCCCGTCAGTTTTCAGGACCCCGTCCGCGTCGGTGCGGAAGCTGCCGGTTCGCGTCATCAATAGCGGTGCCGACCCATCCTCCAGCGCCACTTCCTGCACCACGGGCAGCATCCCGCGCCCGGCAATCGCCAAATCCAGCGCGTTGGAGGTGCCGACCAGATCGCCGCGTTCGTCGATCAGCCGCGTGGTCGACGCGCGAACGCCGCCAGCCGAATAGGACCCGGCCCCGCGCGACCCAGTGATGACCAGATTTGAAAACTCCGTCGAAACCCGTTTGTAGCCATAGGTCCCCGAGTTGGCGATGTTGTCCGAGATCGACGCCAGCCGCGTGGCGTTTGCATTCAAACCGGCCACGCCTGCGCTGAGCGAGGAAGAGATTGTCATGGAAAAGCGCCTTTCTGCTGCTTCGGACCTTGCTGGACGAAACTGCACCTTGGCGCCTTAACGCTGGCCTAACAGAACTGGCCATTCAGATAAAATTCGATCTTTCCTGGCAATGGCCCTTCTTGTCAGCGGTCGCGGCGCAAAAGGATCACCTCGATCCGGTTGTTGCGCACCGCGGCCGGGTCCGAAACCGCGGGCTTGCGGTCGGCAAAGCCTGAAATCCGCTGCATCCGCGCGGGGTCGATGCCAGAAGTTTCCAGCATCCGCCGCACCGTCTGCGCCCGCAGCGCCGACAGGTCCCAGACCGGATTGTCGATCAGCGTTACCGGATGCGCGCGCAGGAACCCGCTGACCGCGATCTCATTACTGGTCAGATTCAGCATTTCGGCCAGAAGATCCACGATGGCGAGGGCGGTGGCCGAGGCCTCGGCAGTGTCTTCTGCAAACAGCGGCGCATCCGGCAGATCGAAGATCTCGATGACAAGGCCTTCATCGGTGACCTTGGTGACCACATGGCGCAAAAGCAGCTCCATCGTGTTGCTTTCGCCACCGCGAGCCATCAGCGCCTTTTGCACATCTTCAAGCTCCGACTGGGCCTTGCCTTCGCCAGCCGAGCCTTCCCCGGTTTCAGGACCCGCCAAACCGTTTGACGTGGCGGCCGTGCGTCTGTCTGCGCCGCCAGTGCCGGTGTTGGCCATCGTCTCTTCGGAAAAGACGCTGTCCCCGCCGAAAGCGCCATCGCCACCGCCGGAAATGCGGTTCACCGGAATCGTCGGATTGAAGTAATCCGAAATGCCCTTACGTTGTTTTTCCGTTGTCGCGTTCAACAGCCACATCAACAGAAAGAATGCCATCATCGCGGTCACAAAATCGGCGTAGGCCACTTTCCATGCCCCGCCGTGGTGACCGCCACCCTGGACGACCTTCTTTCGCTTGATGATGACTGGCGCGTTACCCTGCGCTGCCATCCCACACACCCGTGTTCTTACCCGGGATCAGGGATAGCAATTCTGCCTTTACCGGTGCTTAACCCGTTGGGTTTTAGCAAAAGGTCGCAGCTTTGCCACGGTCCTGGCCGGTCAGGCGCGCAAGAGAACCTGCGCCTCATGCGCCTTCAAGGTCAGGCGGGCGGCGGGGTAGGCAGCACCGGAAGCAAGCTCAGGGAACAGGCGAAGAAGCTCATCCCGCTGGGCCGAAGGGGCGCTCGCAAGAATTCGATCACCCGGCTGGAAGCTCTCGCTCCACACGCCAGCGCTGCACAGGATCTGGTGCCAGTCAAACATCAGGTGGATGTAGGTCACATCGTTAAGGCCTCGCGAAACCCCCGGCCTGTGCACAAGATGAATGGCGGGAACCAGCACTTCATCCGCGCCGAAGTTCAGCTCACACTTGGCGCCGGAAAACAGCATCCGGTGTTGCGGCGAGACGGCGAGCGGCATGGCAGGTAGCCCCGCCCCAAGCGAGCCGGGCGCAAAGACCACTGGTTGCAGGCTTGGATCGGCCAGAACCTCAACAAGCGACAGGCTGCTCTGGCCGACCCAGCGCACCGGTTGTGGGCCATCGTCGCGGGTCAGGACCAGATCACCCGGGCGAATGTCTTCCACCCGGCGCGGACCGGTCGGTGTGTCAACCAGCGTGCCGGCGGTGAAGCAAGGGATGATGCGCTCGATGTCGGTGAAGGTCAGCGTGCCGACCTCTACCCCGGCCGCATTGAAGAACCGCACCGTGCCGTTTTCGCTGTTGGCCGCGCTCAGCTGGATGATCGTGCGGGAAAAGCCGTAACCGCTCAGGTCCAGGGTGTCGTTGTCGACGCCGCCGCTGCCGCCGAAGACGCTTTCGCCGAAGGCGGCATCACCATCACGATAAAAGAAGGTGTCCTGATCGTTGCCGCCGTCCATGACATCAACGCCGGTGCCGCCTTCAAAGAAGTCATCCCCGGCTTCGCCGGACATCGTGTCATTGTCGGCGCCGCCAAAGATCGTGTCGTTCTGGTTGCCGGTCCAGATCCGGTCATTGCCCTCGTCGCCATAGATGACGTTGGTGCCGGACAACTGGCCGCCGCTGACGTCATCAATGATGTCGTCACCAGCGCCGCCGTAGACTGTGTCGTCTCCGGGACCATAGATGATCGTGTCGCTGCCCCCGCCGCCAAAAAGCAGGTCAGACCCAGCGCCCGAAGAGATGTTGTCCGCCCCGCCGCCACCGAAGACCGTGTTGTTTCCCGATCCGGCGTTGAGGATGTCGTCATTGTCGCCGCCGTCGAGCAGGTCATCCCCGTCGCCGCCGTCCAGCGAGTCGTTGCCGGTGCCGCCGAAAAGCCGGTCATTGCCGCCGCCGCCGATCAGCGTGTCTGCGCCTGCGCCGCCATCAAGGCTGTCATCGCCATCGACATGGCCGGGGGCAAGGGGCGGCGTCTGGATCAGGGGCGAAGTGGCAAGATCGGTTGTCCCGGTGATACCTGGTCCGGCGATGGTGGCGCTAAGTTCATCCCCGCCCTGGTTCTCCCAGTAAAGGACCTCGATCGTGTAGGTTTGCCCGGCCGTCAGCGTCACCGTGCCCGAGCGTGTCGTCGGAGCTTGGTGAAAGTCATTGTTCAGGTTGAAGACCTCGGTGCCCGCCGAGTTCCGGATGATGATCCGCGACCCGTCGTCCGATCTGGTAGAGAACGTGTAGGTGCCGGTCTGGCTGATCGCCAGGGTAGAACGGTAGATGATGCCGTAATCGTTCGGGTCAGCACCCGGCGTACCGGCAAGTGTGTTGCGCAAGGAGCGCACGTTGAAATCATCGACATAGCCGTTGCCGACTAGAGTGCCGGTGGCAATGGTGCCGGTCTGGTTCGGCTGGTCCGAGAAGTTGCGCGTATAGACGCTGTACTGCCACTGACCCAGAAGTGGGCCGTCGCCAGACAGCAGATCCGCGCCGTCGCCCCCGATCAACGTATCATTGCCGCCGCCGCCGCTGAGCGAGTCATTCGCCGTCGTGCCGGTGATAGATGTGTTGCCAGCCGTTGCCGGCGTGGTGCTGCTGTTCTCGGCCATGGTCGACACTCGTTAACAATCTTGCTGCGCCGCGCTATACCACAAGACTTATGTCTTGGTAAGGAGAGGTTGATTCTGCCGCACCGTCCCGGAGTCTTCCCGCTTGATCGACCGGTCCGAAGTGCATTTTTTCCGGCAGACGATCCCTCGGATGCCTTTCCAAACCCTCCCGGTTCCCATGCACGTCAATCTGCGCCAGACAGGGCGGTTCCCGTTCATCGCGGGCCGGTTTCGCGTGACGCTTGGCGGCACGACCCACGATCTTGAGCCTCGCGCAAGCATTAAGGTGCGGCCCGGCCGCCAGCACAGCTATGCGCCCGCGGGCGGGGCTTCGGTGGTGATCGTGGTGCTGCCAAACGGCGCGCTTGTCGCCAGCGTGATCCTACCGCGCCGGTTGGCCGTTGCGGCTGTGGGGACGGGCTCTGTCGCCTGGGCAGCGGTAACCTGGTGGCTTTTGTCCCTGACTCAGGCGGGCCTGCCCCGCTGCCCTGCCACGCGCCGCCTTGTTGCACGTCTAGAAGCAGGATCCCGCCATCGAACGCTTCGGCCGCAAGATGGTTGAAAGCGGGTTCCTCGGCTCGCAACGGCGGGCGGCGGACCTTCTGAACCTGTCGCCCGATGAACGCTATCGGCATTTCGTTGAAAACCGCCCCGGCATCGCGCGGCGGGCGCCGCAATATCTGCTGGTCAGCTTTCTGGGCACCACGCCGGAAAGCCTGGCGCGCATCCGGGGCAGGATGGCGCGGCCAACGGGCGCGTCCTGACACCTGGTGCTGGCCTTCGACGACCTTACCAGCGCAACCAAGGCCGCGGCGGGGGCGGACGTGATCTGTTTCTGCGCAGCGCGCGCCTATCCGAACTGGACGAAAAGCTTCTACGCGCTGCAAGAAGCTGCCATTGCCGCGGCCCGCAAGACCGGCGCTGTCCTTGTGGCGGCCGAGAACCTTTATGGCTACGGCGTCGCAGGCACTTTGCACGAAGGGCTGCCCCTGACCGCCACAACCTGCAAAGGGGCGGTGCGCGCCCGGATGAGCAAACGCCCCTTCGCCGCCCATGACGGGGATAAGATCCGCGCCGTCTTTGGCCGCGCCTGGCATATGCCCGCGCCGAAGACGATGACCGGGCATGAGGTTGCCCGCCGCGCCCTCTGTTGCGTCTGGTCGGCCTGATGCAGCCCGTCGCTGGTAAGCCGATCAAGATGGAGTCTGCCTTTGCGACCGATTTTCTTGTCGCGCAGAGAGATTGGGACCAAAGATTTGGCATTCCTGCGACAGGCTGGGACAGCGCCCGGCAGTCGACGCTCGACAGCTGGGCACCAGAGGTCATAGCGCGGCAGTCTGCCGCTGATGGGTTGATGCGCCATAGGACCGGCCCTAGACCCGGCGCAGGCCTTCGCTGTCGAATTCGAACAGCCGCGCCCGATCTGGGGTCAGGTGAACCGGCTCGGACACGGCATAGTCGTGCTCGCCGAACAGCCGCACCGTCAGAAGCCCATGCTGCGCGCTGCGGGCATAGACAAGCGTCTCGCCCCCCAGCTTTTCGACATGGCTGACCTCGGCCGGGATCTCGCCCTGATGGCGTGTGATCGCCAGATGCTCGGGCCTTATGCCCGCCTGCCCCGGCGCCAAGCCCAGCGCCGCCGCGTCAAGAAAGTTCATCTGAGGGCTGCCGATGAACCCCGCGACGAAGGTGTTGGCGGGGTTGTTATAAAGCTCCATCGGGCTGCCGACCTGCTCCACCTTTCCTGCGCGCAGGACGACGATGCGGTCAGCCAGCGTCATCGATTCCACCTGATCATGCGTCACATAGATCATCGTGGCCTTCAGGTCGCGGTGCAGGCGCGCAATCTCGATCCGCGTCGCCACGCGCAAGGCGGCATCAAGGTTGGAGAGGGGTTCATCGAACAGAAACAGCTTCGGCATGCGCACGATGGCCCGCCCGATGGCAACGCGCTGCCTTTGACCTCCGGACAGTTCCGCAGGCCTCCGGTCCATCAGCAGACCAAGCGACAGCATCCCGGCAGCCTTGTCGGTGGCGGACTGGATCTTGGCCTTGGGCTGACCCGCCTGTTTCAGCGCCAGCCCCATGTTGTCGCGGACGGTCAGATGCGGGTAAAGCGCATAGCTTTGGAACACCATCGCCAGCTCACGCTTGGCGGGGGCAACGTCGTTCACGCGCTTGCCGTCCAGCAGGATGTCGCCGCCTGTGGCATCCTCCAGCCCAGCGATGATCCGCAGCAAGGTGGATTTCCCGCAGCCAGAGGGGCCGACGAAGACGCAGAACTCACCGTCGTTCACGGTCAGGTCGACGCCCTTGATGACCTCGGTTTGCCCGAATGCCTTGGTGACGGATTTCAGCTCAAGCGCGCCCATGTGTCTCTCCTCGCACGATTTTTCTGCGAAAAATCCGATCTTTCGCAGAAAGATCGTGCGGCGTTGGCCCGCTCTTCACAGTCGTATCGCCTTCCCGGACCGGACGCTTTCATCCGCTGCCAGACAGATGGCAAGCGACTGCACGGCGTCTTCCATGTGCCGCGTCAGATCGATGTCCTCCAGAATGGCGCGGGCCATGTAGGCCTGCTCACGCTCGCACAACTCTTGATGGCCGGGCTCATCGGCCATCGACAGGTCTTGATCTGGCTGGCCAACGCGGTGGACGCGGATTGTGCTGGTCTTGGTGTGGGTGTCATGGTCGTCCGACCTTGCGCTTTCCGGCATCCGGATCGACACCGCGCCGTTCGGGCTGACCACATCCTTCACGAAAAACGCCGTGTCCGACATCATCGGTCCCCAGCCCGCCTCATACCACCCTAGGCTGCCGTCATCGAACAGCACCTGGAAATGGCCGTAGTTGTACATTTCGGGGGCAATCTCATTCGACAGCCGGACGCCCATCCCCCGCACTTCCACCGGCTTCGCGTCGGTGATCTGGCACATCACATCCACATAGTGCACCCCACAGTCCACGATGGGCGACGTGGTCTGCATCAGCGTCTTGTGCACCTCCCACGTCGGGCCGCTGGACTGCTGGTTGAGGTTGAGGCGGAAGACATAGGGCCCACCCAAGGCGCGGGATTCAGAGATCAGGCGCATCCAGCTGGGGTGATGGCGCAGGATGTAGCCGATCACGACCTTCTTCCCGTTCGCTTTCGCGCAATCCACCACGCGGCGGGCGTCGGCAACGCTCGTCGCGAGGGGTTTTTCGACGAATACGTGCGCCCCCGCCTCCATCGCCATGCAGGCATAGTCGGCGTGGCTGTCGGAATAGGTGGAGACGTTCACAAGGTCCGGTTTCAGCCGTGTCAGAGCCTGTTTGAAATCGGGCTCAATGGCATAGCCGTTCAATTCCAGGTCCAGCCGAGGGGCAGAGCGGTTCACCAGCCCGACCAGATCAAACGCCGGGTTGCGGTGATAGGCCAGCGCATGGCTGCGGCCCATGGTGCCAAGGCCGGCGACGAGGGTACGGATCATTTGCCCATCTTTCATTTGACAGCTCCGGCAGTGATCCCGCGGATCAGTTGGCGCGAGAAGATGAGGTAAAGGATCAGGACCGGAACGATCGCCAGCGACAGTGCGGAAAGGACCGCGTTCCAGTTGGTCACGAACTGCCCGATGAACACCTGCGCGCCCAGGGTGACGGTCTTCACCTCTTCGCTGGGCGCAAGGATGAGCGGAAACCACAGATCATTCCAGATCGGGATCATCGTGAAGACCGCGACCGTCGCCATGGCAGGGCGGACGAGGGGGAGGACTAGGGAAAAGAAGATGCGGTATTCGCTCAGCCCGTCGATCCGCCCGGCGTTCTTCAGGTCATCCGAGACGGTCTTCATGAACTCCGCCAGGATGAACACTGCCAGCGGCAACCCTTGCGCGGTGTAGACCAGGATCAGCGCGGTAAGGGTGTTCACCAGGCCGGAGGCGACCATGATCTCCAGGATCGCGACGGTGCCCAGGCGGATCGGGATCATGATGCCAAGGGCAAGATAAAGGCCCATCAGGGTGTTGCCGCGGAAGCGGTACTCTGACAGGGCAAACGCAGCCATCGCGCCGAAAAGCAGGACAAAGAATAGGCTGGCGCAGGTGACGATCAGGCTGTTCTGGAAATACAGGAAGAAGTCGCCCTGCTTCATTACGGTCTGATAGCCGATGAGGTCAAAATTCTCGGGCCAGGGCAGGGCAAGGGGGTCGGCGAAAATCGCCTTGCGGGACTTGAAGCTGTTGATGACGATCACGAAGACCGGGAACAACGCGATCAGCGTCCAGGTGATGAGGGCCGCGTGCGCCGCGATGCTGCGGCCGGGGGAGAGGCGGGCGCTCAAAACGGATACCTCCGCAGCCGGGTCTGGATGCCGAAAAGGTAGACGCAGACCCCGATCAGGATGATCCCGAACATCGCCCCTGCAATGGCCGATCCCATGTAGGGGTCACCCAGTTGCAGCTGGAAACCAAAGAAGGTGCGGTAAAGGAAGGTGCCAAGAATATCGGTGCTGAAATCCGGTCCCGCCAGCGCGCCTTGGGCGACGTAGATCAGATCAAAGGCGTTGAAGTTGCCGACGAAGGTCAGTATCGAGATGATCCCGATTGCGGGCAGGATCAGCGGCAGCTTGATCTTCCAGAACTGCGACCAGCCGGTGATGCCGTCCATCTCGGACGCCTCGATCACCTCATCCGGGATGCTCAGGAGGGCGGCATAGATCAGCATCATCGGGATGCCGACGAACTGCCAGACCGAGATCAGGGCGAGGGTGGTGAGGGCGTATTCTTCCTTTCCCAACCAAGGGGCGAAAAGCGCCTTCAGGCCGACCGCGTCCAGCATCCCCGGCGCGATGCCCCAAATGGGGGAAAGGATCAACTTCCAGACGAAACCGACGATCACGAAGGACAGGATCGTCGGGATGAAGATCGCGGTCCGGTAGAAGGCGGCCATCCGCAGCCGGGGGGTGGACAGGATCGCTGCAAGGGCGATGCCGATCGGGTTCTGGACCAGCATGTGGATCAGGAAGAACCAGGCGTTGTTGCCCAGGGCGTTCCAGAAAGCGTCGGACCAGAGGGCGTCACCGAAGAGGGTCGCGAAGTTTGAGAGGCCGACGAAAACCCGCTCTCCCGCCGTGTCCTCGTTCATCAGGGACTGGAGGAGGGTGCCGAAGAGGGGGATGATCATCAGGGCCGAATAAACCGCCACGGCGGGGGCAAGGAAGACAAGGATGTGCCAGCGGACGGGCTTGCGAGCGGCCATGTCTTCCCCCTTTCCGGTTATGTGTCCACGGTGGACAAAGTTCAGGATGCGTTTGGAATCAATAGCTTGGCCGTGGGCATTTACGATGCCTTAACCAAGCCGGGTGCCTGTGGGCGGGCGATTCGCCCGCCCACGGCTGGTGGGTCACTGCTGCGGGGCGTACCAGGAGGCGAGACCGTCCTGCAGGCGCTTGGCCGCATCCTCGGGCGTTTCCGACCCGCGGATCACGTTGGCCGAAGCGTTCCAGGTTTCATTCTCAAGGTTCGGGGTGCCGCGCGACAGGATCTGGTAGGTGGACCGGATCGTCGACTGGCACTTGCCGCGCCACGAGACGAATTCCTGCGCCAGCGGGTCCTGCATTTCCACCGGGGTGGAGTTCAGGCTGAAGAAGCCCGGCAGCGCATTGGCATACATCGTCGCAAACTCAGCCGAGCCGACCCAGTCCAGGAACACCTTGGCCGCTTCGGCATTGGGCGAAGCCGCGTTCAGGCCAATGGCGATGTCAGTGTGGTCCGAGATGTAGCAGGTGTCGCCAGCAGCGGCGACCGGCGGCGGGAAGGCCCCCATCTTGAAGGTGGCTTGGGTGTTGAAGCCCGAGATTTCCCACGAACCGGCCGGGTAGATCGCCGCGCGGCCCAGGGTGAAGAGGTTCTGGCTGTCCGGGTAGGTCTGCGCCTCGAACCCGTCACCCAGGTAATCCTTCCACTTCGCCAGTTCGGCAAACGGGGCGACCCAGGCCGGATCGGTCAGTTTCTGCTCACCGGCGATCAGGGCAAGGCGGCCCTCTTCGCCCTTCCAGAAGTTCGGCCCGATGTTGTTGTAGCCCATCGTGGCGGCTTCCCACTGGTCGTTGGTGCCCATCGCCATCGGGATATAGGTTCCGTCGGCCTTGATGGTTTCCAGCGCCGCATAGAATTCTTCATTCGTGGTCGGCACGGCAACGCCCAGCGCCTCGAACGCGTCGGCGTTGTAGATGAAGCCGTGAATCACGCTTGCCATTGGCACGCAGAACGTGGCGGCGCGTCATCGGTCTGCCAGGCCGACTTTGCGACCGGCGAGAAGTTCGCCATGCTGGCCAGGCCCGAGAGGTCCGCCAGGTGGCCCTGATTGTAAAGTTCAAGGCTGGCGTCAAACGGGCGGCAGGTGATCAAGTCACCGGCGCTGCCGGCCGACAGCTTGGAGTTCAGCGCGGCATTGTATTCAGCCGGGGCCGAGGGCGCAAAGACCACCTTGATGCCGGGGTTCTGCGCTTCGAACGCGGGAATGATGGTGTCTTGCCAGATTGCCAGGTCATCGTTGCGCCAGCTTTCGATGGTCAGCGTCACGTCCTGGGCCTGGGCGGCCCCTCCCAGCAGGGTGCTGGCGAGAAGGGCAATTCTGATGGTGTTTTTCATTGCAGTCTCCCGGTTGGGGCATTCGCCCGTTTGATTGGTCAGGTCTTCATGGCGGTCGAAAGCTTGCCTTTGGCCGTGGCAAGCCGGTCACGGGCTGCGGCGGTGGAATGGCCCAGGGCCACCAGAACCGCAGGCTTCACCGCGCCTTCCGTGGCGTCAAGCGCCTGACGCGCGGTGTCGTTGGGAACGCTGGCGATCTTTGCCACGATGCGGGCGGCACGGTCGCGCAGTTTGGCGTTGTCGGCGATGACGTTGACCATCAGCCCGTCATGGACATGGCCAAGCTGGACGCCCAAAAGGACCGAGATCAGGTTCAACGCCACTTTCTGCGCCGTGGCCGCCCCAAGGCGCGTGGACCCGGCAACAATCTCGGGCCCGGTGTCAAGGAAGACGGGCACCTCGGCCAGGGCGAGGAGCGGGCTGCCCGCGACATTGGCGATGCCGATTACGCTGACCCCGGCATCGGCCGCTTGCCGGGCGACGGCAAGCGTATAGGGCGTGGTGCCCGAGGCGGAGACGGCAATCAGGGTGTCACCTTTGCCAAGACCGGCGCGGGCATGGTCAGTGGCGGCGGTGGCGGGGTCATCCTCAACCCCGCCGGTCATCTTGAGAAGGGCTGCGGTGCCCCCGGCGAACAGCATGGGCGTGCGGTCGGCTGGAATGCCAAAGGTCCCCAGAAGCTCCAGACAGTCGGCAAGGGCCATCAGGCCCGAGGACCCGGCACCAGCATAGGCCAGCTTGCCGCCCGACTGCAGGGATTGCGCGGCAAGGGTGGCGGCTTCTTCCAGCGCGGGAAGGGCGTCGTTGACCTTGGCAAGGGCGGCCTCTTGGGCAGAAAGGGCGCGGGCCAGCACGTCACCGGGCGCCGCCAGATGCAGGCCGGTGGAAAGCGGATGCGGTGCCTCGGTCGATGTGACGGCCATGTGATTCCCCTTGGCCTTAGACAATGCCAAAACAATACCACTTGTAAAGCAAGAAGTTGATAGCGATGAAAAGCAACGGTATTTGACGGTTTGATGCATACCACTTCCCTAAAGGTCTGGTTTTGGTATTATAGTTGGTGGAGGGATTCGCATGGCGCTGTATCTGGGCATTGATGGCGGGGGAACCGGCTGCCGCGCGGCGGTGGCGGATGCCTCGGGGTGTATCCTGGGAACGGGAACGGCGGGGCCGGCCAATGTGGCGACCGATCCGGCGGGCACCCGGGAGAATATTCTGCGGGCGGCGCGGATGGCTTTGGCCGAGGCGGTAGGCCCGGGGGCGGTTGAGGCAGAGCTGCCAAAGCTGGTCGCTGGCCTCGGCCTTGCCGGGGTGAACACGGCGGGCGGGCTGGGGCTGGATCTGCCTTTCGCCCAAGCCTGGGTCGAGACGGATGCAGTCACGGCGGTCAAGGGCGCGCTTCGGGGCGGTGACGGGATCGTGGCGGCGCTGGGCACGGGGTCAGTCTTTGCCAGCCAGCGGGGCGGGGTGATCCGGCAGGTCGGCGGCTGGGGGCTGGTTCTGGGCGATGAGGG
>JAAUPC010000289.1 GCA_012036325.1 Paracoccaceae bacterium | reverse complement strand
TCAGCCCTATCCGATGCGGGTCCCGACGAAAAGGGGCCCAGAGAAAAGGGCATGGCCTTCACCGTCCCGCGCCCCTATGTCTTTCCTTGACTGCACGAGGAGAGCGCTATGCAACAGATTCCCTTTGGCCGCACTGGCCGCATGACCACCCGCCTTGGCTTTGGCGCCTGGGCGATTGGCGGCACCTGGGGCGAAGTTTCGCTGGAGGACGCCAAGGCAGCGCTGCACGCGGCCCTGGATGCGGGCATGACCTTCATCGACACGGCGGATGTCTATGGCGACGGCCGGTCGGAGCGGATCATCCGTGAGGTGCTGGCGGAACGCGGCGGGGATGCGCCCTTTGTGGCAACGAAGGCCGGGCGCCGCCTGAACCCGCATGTGGCCGAGGCCTATACCGGGGCTGCGCTGGAGGGGTTTATCGACCGGTCACTGACCAATCTGGGGGTTGAGCGGCTGGATCTCGTGCAACTCCATTGCCCACCGACCCCGGTCTTTTCCAACCCGGAGGTGTTTGCGGCACTGGACGCGATCAAGGCAAAGGGCAAGATTGCCGATTATGGCGTTTCGGTTGAAACGGTCGAAGAGGCGCGGGCGGCCATCCGGCATCCGGGCGTGGTGTCGGTGCAGATCATCTACAACATGTTCCGGATGAAGCCGGCCGAGGTGTTCTTCCCCGAAGCCCGCGCGCGGAATGTGGCAGTGATTGCACGGGTGCCGCTGGCCTCGGGCCTTCTGACCGGCAAGATGAGCGCCGCCAGCCAGTTCGCGGCGGATGACCACCGCAGTTTCAACCGCAACGGCGAGGCGTTTGACAAGGGCGAGACCTTCTCGGGTGTGCCCTTCGAGGTGGCGCTGGCGGCGGTGGAGGACCTGCGCGCGCTGGTCCCGGACGGGGCCACAATGGCGGCCTTCGCCTTGCGCTGGATCCTGATGGAGGATGCGGTGACCGTGGTCATCCCGGGCGCGAAATCCCCGGCGCAGGCCCAAGGCAACGCCGCTGCAGCCGACATGGCCCCGCTTAGCGCAGAGGTGATGGCCGCCGCGCGCGAGGTCTATGTCCGGCTGGTGGCCCCGCATGTCCAGCATCTGTGGTGAGGGGCGATTTCTTCGAAGAAATCGCACCGGAGTTTTTGAAAACTCCGGCTTACTCCACCGGCAGCAGCGCCACGGCGACCCGGCGGCCTTCGCCCAGAAGCACGTTATAAGTCCGGCAGGCGGTGGGGGAGGTCATCACCTCAACCCCGATGCCACGGTCTTCCAGGGCGGTGCGGAACGCGGTCGGCACATGGGCGACGCTGGACCCGGTGCCGACAAAAAGGACGTCGATCTTGCCTTCAAGGCTGAGCGGCGCCTCGGTATCGGCGTAGCCGCCCCAGGGGCCCGCGTCCCAGGGCGTGATCAGGCAGGCCCCGCGCAAGACATGGCCTGACACGCGAAAGAAGCCGGGCCCGTAGCCTTCGACCGCCTTTGCGGTGCCATAGGTGATCTCGGTCAGGCGCATCTTCGGGCTGCCCCCTTAGGCCTCGACGTCGGCAAATTCGTTCTTGCTGGGCTTTTTCGGCTTGTCGCCCCGGTCCAGCCCGATGAAGAGGACCAGGTTCTTCGCCACGAAGACCGAGGAATAGGTCCCGAGGATCACGCCGAAGAAAATGGCGAAAGCAAAGCCGCGGATCACGTCGCCGCCCCAGATCAGCATCGCCCCCAGTGCCACCAGCGTGGTGACCGAGGTCATCAGCGTGCGGCTGAGGGTTTCGTTGACCGAAAGGTTCATCACGTCGCGCAGGGGCATCGTCTTGTATTTCAAAAGGTTCTCACGCAGCCGGTCAAAGACCACCACCGTGTCGTTGATCGAATAGCCAAGGATCGTCAGCAAGGCCGCGATGATGGTCAGGTCAAACTTCAGCTGGAAGATCGCGAAGACGCCGATGGTGATGAAGATGTCATGGATCAGGGCGACCAGGCTGCCAAGGGCAAATTGCCATTCAAACCGCAGCCAGATGTAGATGCCGATCCCGAAGCTGGCCGCGACCATTGCGGCGATGGCTTTCCAGATCAGCTCACCCGACACCTTTGGGCCGACCGATTCCACTGAGGGGAAGGTGATCGAGGGGTCCACCGTCTGCAGCTGCTTTTCCACAAGCTCGATGGTTTCCGGCGTCACCGCCTCTTGCCCGTCGAGGGGCGAGATCCGGACCTGCGCCACGAATTGGTCTTCGGCGAAGGAAGGGTCGAAAACCTCGGTGATGGCAACGTCACCAAGGTCAAGCCCTGTCAGCGCCTCACGGTAGGCGGCGACGTTTATGGGCTGAGAGGCTTCGGTGCGGATCGTAGTGCCACCACGGAAATCGATGCCGAAGTTGAGGCCCATCACCGCCCAGGCAACGATGGCGACGACACTCAGGATCATCGATCCGCCAAAGGTTACCCACTGGTACTTGAAGAAGTCGATGTTGGTCTTTTCGGGGGCAAGTCGGAAACGCCAGGCCATGATTTCCCCTTAGATCGCAACAGTCGCGGGCTTGCGCGCGCGATACCAGGTTTCGACAATGGCCCGCGTCACGAACAGCGCCGTGAAGACCGAGGTGATGATGCCGATGCCCAGCGTGATGGCAAAGCCGCGCACCGGCCCTGCCCCGACGGTGAACAGCACCACAGCGGTGATGAATGTGGTGATGTTGGCGTCGATGATCGCGCTGAGGGCGCGTTCATAGCCAAGCTCGATCGCGCGGGCGGGGTTCTTGTTCGCCCGCATTTCCTCGCGGATGCGTTCGAACACCAGCACGTTCGCGTCGACCGCCATACCGATGGTCAGCACGATACCGGCGATGCCGGGCAAGGTCAGCGTGCCCCCCACGGCCGAGAGTGCGGCGAAGATCAGCGCGATGTTGATCCCAAGGGCGATATTGGCGAAGACGCCGAAAAGGCCGTAGCTTGCGACCATGTAGATCGCCACGGCAACGCCCGCGACCATGGCCGCCATCTTGCCAGCCTCGATGCTGTCAGCCCCAAGTTCCGGGCCGATGGTGCGTTCTTCGAGGAACGTCATCTCGGCCGGAAGGGCCCCTGCGCGCAGAAGGACGGCGAGTTGGGTGCTGTCTTCAACGCTGAAGTTGCCGGTGATGATGCCCGACCCGCCCGGAATATGGCTTTGGATCACGGGGGCCGAGATCACCTCATCATCCAGGATGATCGCAAAAGGCGCGCCGATGTTGGCGGCGGTATAGTCGCCGAATTTGCGCGCACCGGTGGTGTCAAAGCGGAAGCTGACGGCGGGTTGGCCGTTCTGGTCAAACGAGGGCTGGGCATCGACAAGCTCTTCGCCCGAAACGACAGGGGTTTCTTCGACGATGTAGTAGACGCCGTCTTCATCAATCGAAGGCAGAATCTGGTTGCGCGGGCCAGGGTCGGCACCGGCGTCGGTGGTGCGGCTGACGACGGCGTTGAAGGTCAGTTGCGCGGTGGTGCCGATCAAGGCCTTCAACTCAGCCGCCGAGCCGATGCCGGGCACCTGGATCAGCACGCGGTCTTCGCCCTGACGCTGAATGGTGGGTTCGCGGGTCCCGACCTCATCCACGCGGCGACGGATGATTTCAAGGGACTGCTGCAGGGTGCGGTTGTCGGTGGCGGCTTTCTCAGCCTCGGACAGTTGGACGACGATGTCATTGCCTTCGGCAGTGACATCGAGGGTGCTTTGACCGGCCCCGGTCAGGGTGGCAACGGTGGAGCCAAGGCCGCGGACAGCCTCAAGCGCTGCAGCCATTCCGTCGGGATTGGTGATGGTGACCCGCAAGACGCCATCCGGTGAGGGCGCGCGGCGGATCGCCCCAACCTGATCGCGCATGTCGCTGAGGGTGTCGCGCACTTCAGACCACATCGCATCAATGCGGGTCTTGTAGACGTCCTCAACCCGAACCTCGGCCAAAAGATGCGCGCCACCGCGCAAATCCAGCCCAAGGTTCACGAGGGCCGAGGGCAGGAATTCAGGCCATTCGGCCAGCGCTGCGGATTGGTCCGGCGTGGCTGTACCACCTGCCGCTTCGATCGCCGCGGCGGCATCGTTGTGGCGTTCGACCTGGCCGTAGAACAGGTTCGGGATAGCCCCGGCAATGCCCCAGGCGCAGATGAGAAGGACAAGAACGCGCTTCCACAGCGCCATGTTTTGCATGGGATCAGGCCTTAGCTTGCGGCCGGTTCGGTCTTGTTCAGGACCTGGCCGATGGTGCCCTTGATGACCTTGACGCGGACGCCATCGGCAATCTCGACCTCGATCATCCCGTCATCCTGCACCTTCGACACCTTGCCGACGATCCCGCCCGAGGTCACGACCTGATCGCCCCGGCGCAGGGCATCCACCATCGCGCGGTGTTCCTTCATCTTCTTTTGCTGCGGACGGATCAGCAGGAAATAGAAGATGACGAAGATCAGGATGATCGGCAGGAACTGCGCGAAGGCGGCCCCGGCGGAGGGCGCACCTGCGGCTTGGGCGAAGGCGGGAGAGACGAACATGGGCATCCTTTCCGGCAGGGCCGGGGGGCCCCGGCGCGTTCAGTGGTACCCGGTGGCGGTGGCCCCGGATACGCGGTCTGGCGGTGATGTAAGGGGTTTCCGGGCGCAATGCCAGAGGGCGCGCACGTTTCTGCAACCGCCGACACCTTTCGCCCCGCCGCGTGATCGGGCATAAGGCCCCGGTGATTTCCCGCAGTTGAGGCCCGCCATGCACGACATCCGCTTTATCCGCGAAAACCCGGCCGCGTTTGACGCCAGCCTGTCGCGCCGTGGACTGGCCCCGATGGCGGCCTCGCTTTTGGCGCTGGATGAGGGGGCGGCGGGCGAAGATCCTGGCGGCAGAAACGGCG